>JAAZZZ010000033.1 GCA_014238985.1 Gammaproteobacteria bacterium | reverse complement strand
CAACTATTCCAATTTTCAATCCTAACATTGGATTGTCATATAATTTATCGTTAAACAACCCAAAAACTAAATAAATTAATTTTGTAGGCAGGAATGCCAAACTAATCAGAATTGCTAAATATTTTGGATTAGAATCTCGACCATTTCGCGAACTACCGCCTGATTTTTTATGAGCCATGCTGTATCCTCCTTCCTCTCATTCACTGCCTAGGATGGTTTTAACCATCACGATGGGGTTTCAGTGTTATCTGCTTTAGATTTTTTGGACGCCGTTTGTGCCTTTTTTTGAGCTGTAACAGGTTTTTTTTCAATTGGTTTTGCTGTTTTACGCGTCGTGGTTCGAGTTGATTTTTTAACAGGCTTATCTTGAGTCTTTGTTTGATTCGCCTCAACTTCATTCACTTTTTTGGCTTGAGTTTTAACGGCCTCCGCTTGAGATGGTGTCGGCTCACTGGAAGAACCTATGCGCGTGATGCGCACCCACGTATATTGTTGGCGGTGGCCCGTTTTGGTCATACTGTGCTTGCGTCGACGCATCTTAATGATCCGAATTTTAGGCCCCCGGGCATGATCCACCACCACTGCCTCCACTGATGCACCCGTCACTTGAGGGGTCCCAACATGAATTTTTTGATCATCATTGAGCAATAAGACTTGTTCAAACACAACTTTTTCATCCAACTCAGTTGAAATGCGCTCAATCTGATAACGACGGCCTAATTGAACCCGTCTTTGCTTTCCCCCTGTGGCAATCACCGCATACATTTTCCTACACTCCGTACCTAAAAACCAGAGCCCGTATTCTATCGCAATGAATACACTAAAATCAAGGGCTATTTAACAGATCATATGATAAACTTTTTCATCATCTTCCAAAACAATGCACCTTTTGACTGTCATCAGCCATCAGACACAGATCACCCACTCTGCACCTCTAAGCCCTAACACACAAGGTATTCATAAAAAAATGATTGCCTCAACAGAAGCTTTTTGAGACCATGTGGGATTCTAAATGTAAGGGCATCACATGCAAGCAGTTGAGCTTGATGAGGTTCAAGTGAGTTTAAACAGGGTTAAAACCGCCCTTCTTCAAGAATCCCACAGTACTGTAGAACTGACACAAGCTGTGTGTCATCATTTATTGAATTTAGGGGGGAAACGTCTACGCGCACGTTTAGTCTTAATGGCAACGGGTGCCTGTCAACAGCCCATTCATTTAGGCGAAAAGTTAGCCATGATTGTCGAATGGTTACACACAGCAACGCTCTTACATGATGATGTTATTGATCAAGCGGATCAACGCCGACATCAAAAAGCAGCTAAAACACTTTGGGGTAATCACGCCAGTATTCTCGGAGGTGATTATCTATATGCCTTGGCATTTCAACACATTTCAACACTTGATCATCCTAAAACCATTCGTGTATTGGCACAAGCAACAAGCGCCATTGTTGAAGGAGAAATGCAGCAATTAGCCCATAAAAACCAACTCCATTCAAATCGTACTCATTACTTGAATATTATTTCAGGGAAAACTGCAAAACTATTTGAAGTGTCTGCTTCATTGCCAGCTATTTATCTTGATGCACCACCTTCTACCCTTCATGCCTTATCTCAATTTGGCCATCTATTTGGCATGGCATACCAAATCATTGATGATATTCTCGACTATCAGAGCATGGACACACAATCGGGCAAAACTCAATACACAGATTTAACCGCAGGCACATGCACACTGCCATTAATTTTGCTCGCAGAACAAGCCACACCTTCTCTGAAAAACACGATTCAAAAAGCCCTCAAAGGCTCTCTGACAGCTCAAGAAACTGTGAAACAGTCCCTCCTCGAAAGTTGTGCATTACAAGATGCTTTGAAGATGGCTCAACAATTAACTCAAGACGCCTTAGCGTACTTAGCTCAAGTGCCTGAAAGCAACTATACACAACATATGCGGACACTGCTGACATCACTGCTCAATCGAAATCACTGACCATTGTGCTGAACCCTAATGCTCTGAATCAAGCTTAAGCATTTGATGTGCAAATTGACTGCGATGAGATGCCCACAATGCTTGCGCTGCTTCAACTGTTAACCCTTCTCCTGCACCCATTTGAAGGTGCATATTTAATAATACATCGACCATCGGCATACAATACTGCTCTAAATGTCTAACATTCTGTACCTCAGCATGATCTGCACATTTTGATAACAGATTAAAAGATCTCTGACTTAAAGTAACAAAATAGCCCACAGAAACATTCATTTGATGTGCTCGACCAGGAAACAGCCCTGCTGTCAAAAGACACACACTTGCTATTTCAATCAATTGTGTGCGTGGTGCGGTCATCAATAATGCTTGTAATAAATCCACCCCTACAAGGGTATCAAATCGATCAGGCTGATCTAAATAATCCTGTAAAATTGATATTAAATACCTTTGCACTGAAGGCGGCAAATTTAAAGACAATGCCATGCTTGAATCACAAATCCACTGCGCCCAAATGTCTGGACTACCACTATAAATTTCATATTGATTTCGACACATATAATTAACCTCATTCCATCGCTTTAATGCATCCATTCCAATCAGTATAGACGAAAATTAAAAATTGTGACGAAAGAATGCATCAAGCACACTTCAAGCATTGTCATTGAGCCTCTCGAATGCTAGACTCCTCGAGGGTGAAAATTGCTTGGATGCGTGTATTATGCCGGATTTAAGCCTTGAAGGGGCACATCAGTATTGGTTTAGATTCAAAGACCAAAGCGTATATGGTGTAATCAATATCATGGAGAGCATTGAAAGCTGGACGCTCGATGGTGAAACAGACCTTGAACAAGCCTTAAACACCCTAGGTCAAAATATGGAAAATATCGATAACATTGACCTCAAACAGCATGACAAGTTCATTTATGCTGCAGCTTATCTCAAAATCAGCCGTGCATTGCGTATGCTACAAGCTCTGGATACTGCCTATCCGGGCGCAGCAGCTAAACTCATTGCATATGCAGAACAAAATAGTGAGACTGACCCGCACGCAAAATTATTTTTAAGCCGTAATGTTGTGTTTGAACGCCTCAGATTATTATCACGTGTTTTAGCAGCAGAGCGTTTGATTTTAATACAGAGCGCGATTGAGGAGTTTCGACATGGTTAAACGTTGTTCTTTCACTTTAATCTTCGTGTATTGCCTCTCTATCCTTGTCATTGAAGCAGCACCTTACTGCCCTCTTGTAAAACCCAAAAACCCCTCATTTTATGAAGAAAACTGCACACCAATTCTTCCTAAGCAAAAAGATCAACGCACCCAACAAACACCATCCAATACCATTCAAACACACATGCTTAACCCTTTACGTCCTGTGGCTCCAGCACTCACGACGAAACAATCAACAACTCAGGCTCAACCACCTACACGTAGTACCACACCGCCTACCACATCATCATCCAAATCAAAGCACACGCCCTATCGTTATGTGCCACCTCCACCCTTTAACCCTTGGGCAAAGCCATCCAACACTCACTCAAACACCCAAAAACCTCAAAGTCAGAAAGCACAGTCTCAGTCACCTTGGCATTATCTTGAATGAATTTTGGAGTTACACTCATGAAAAACCTTACCATTCTTAAGAGCATATTGGTTTCTTGCGTCCTGGCAACAGGCTGTCTCTCCATCTCGAGCTTTGCGACTGAGGCAGGCAGCTCTCAAGCAGACACCGCAACACAAGGCAATACATTACTGCACAATCTGACAAAGACCTTTTATGGAGCAGCCACGCCACCACCTACAGATCGTCAAAATTCTACTGCGGAATCTCAAACACTCAAAACCCTTTCTCTAAATCCCTCAAAGGACCCACTGCCGGCAGGCACTCACTTGAGTGCCCTACGTCAAAGCCTTTTTAACACGCAAATCACCGGATTCGAGCCACCCCGCTCTAACGACACGACGATTATCCCTGATTTATTTGCACAGTGTGCACTTGCAAACATAGCTTTGCCTTTAGGGTCAAACTCAGGGCGTGCTGCTGCAGCGGTCAAGTGCTATACAACGGCAAATAATGGTGTCACCCCAGGATCATCACTCGATTCAAAATTTACTTCCATTGGTACTTCTTGCGCAGCAGGAACTCCATGCGATAATGTGAGAAAAGCCTATCGATATCGATTATACTTAAACTATTGCACTGCGCCCCCAGTTTCGAACAGCACATCTTCCGGACAATCCATTAACATACAGGCAGCACTTCAGCCCTGTAAGCCTAAAACAGCTCGACAACTGTACACTGAGATTGGAAACTGGTGGAAGGATCAGAAGACATCCCTAGGTCTTTCGAAAGCTCAAATCTCTGCGACAGATGACGCTTTGAAAAGTTCTACGGATATAAGCTCAGGGGCTGAAGATAAAGCAAAATCGAACCTCATCACCCTCAAGGGGCTCTTCGATTCAATCGTAACTGCAGCAAACAGTCAGTATATTCTTTCGACTCTTGAGAAATTAAGATCAGATCAACAGCTTCTAGCATCGAGTGAACTCGAATCATTGCTGCAGCTCGATCGATTATCCGAGCAATCTGGCGCCCAATCCAATTCCAACACTTGCTTTGCGGACACAGCCAATCAAGTCGGCCTAAAAGTTGCTCCATTTCAGTCTATAAACAGCACAATGACGCTGTTTGCTCAGAGATATCCAGCTCCGCCTAAAATATACCCTATGATTCCACTTCAGGCGCCAGCCCCAAACAAACAAGGCCTTTTTGTTGTTGCTCAAGGAGGTAAAGAAGTTAAAATCATGGATTTATCAGAAATCTCTGATCGCGATAGCTACTGGCTTCATGCTAGTTCAGAGACGAGAAATCTAGCTAAAACATCTGCTCAAAAACGCCTTGGTCAACGCACTCTAATTGAAACGAAGCAAAACACATATCGCAGCAACGCTGATAAATTATCAATATCAAGAAACGCAGGCTTTTCAAATCTGTTATACCTGATGAATCTACGCGTACCCAGCGCCGCATTTAAGAGCGCTTCTTGCAGCAGCTCAGGATCTGGTGCTGCTTCACCTCAAGAATGGATGAAAGCAAGTGGACTGATGCGTCAGAACAGTGACTGGACAGAGGCTATGAAGCAGGCTACGGTTGCGAACTCACTTCGACAAGCCGTGATGTTATTATCTGAAATGCGGACACAGATGTACTTAGACAATCAACTGCAACAACGTGTACTTTCAACGCTCACGCTGTTACAACTTAATACTACAAAGGATGCAAGCTCAGCAATGGCACAATCCAAAGCACTTTTAGACGCTGAGATTAGCAGGTATGTTTCTGGAAATTCTGGATCATCTTCTCCAACCTCAATACCTAATATACCAATGCCTGTGTCACCAAAATCCTAAGCGTTCAATATATCAAGAGAGTCCCTAGCAGGGGCTCTCTTGGTCGTTTCATTCACTTATATTTTGAATAGAGCTGTCTACGCTAAACTGTAGCGTCAATCTTAAAATTAAGATGCTGATACGCTTTTTCCATGACAATACGCCCTCGTACTGTGCGGGCTAAAAACCCTTGTTGAATTAAATAAGGTTCAATGACATCTTCTATGGTTTCTCGTGCCTCGCTCAATGCTGCAGCTAAGCTTTCCACACCCACAGGCCCTCCTTGAAATTTTTCGATCATCAATTCTAACAGCTGTCGATCATGTATGTCTAAGCCAGATTGATCAACTTTCAACAGATTTAAAGCATGATCAACGACACTTTGATCGAGTATTCCGCTTTCGCGGACTTGTGCAATGTCTCGCACACGTCGTAACAAACGATTGACAATACGGGGTGTTCCTCGACCACGCCTTGCAATCTCTAAGGCACCTTCTGATGCCATATCTATCTCTAAACAACGCCCAGACCTCATGACAATGGTTTGTAAGGCATCTGGTGTATAAAATTGAAGACGATGTACAATGCCAAAACGATCTCTTAAAGGTGATGATAACCGCCCTGCACGTGTTGTGGCCCCCACCAAAGTAAACGGCGCGATATTGAGTGTAATAGACTGTGCAGCAGGTCCTTCACCAATCATAATATCTACTTTAAAATCTTCCATCGCAGCATACAGGACTTCTTCAATCACAGGGCTGAGGCGATGAATCTCATCAATAAACAAGACATCTTTAGGTTGTAAATTTGTCAAGATTGCAACTAAATCTCCTGTTTTATCGAGTGCAGGTCCAGAGGTCTGTTTTAAAACCGAACCCATCTCATTTGAAATAATATGTGCTAAAGTCGTTTTGCCTAATCCTGGTGGCCCAAAAATCAGCACATGGTCTAATGCTTCTTGACGCTCACACGCGGCTTGAATGAAAATAGATAATTGTTCAGTTACATCAGATTGGCCAATGTAATCCTTGAGTTTCTGTGGTCGTAATGGATCATCTTGATGCAACTTATCTGCTACTTGAGCTTCTCCCACCAATAAACGATCGGCTTCGATCATCGCATGACCTCACCACATAAATAGCGTAAAGCGTGTTTAATCCACATTTCACACGAAAATTGTTTTGACCCTTCAAGCATTGAAACCTGCTGTACCGCATGCTCAATCTGTGCGGCTCGATACCCCAATGCGAGTAAAGCCGCTTTAACTTCTGTTAATTGGGTGTACTGTGTATGGGCGCTCTCAGAAACAGTTTGATATTGTCCTAAATGAGACAAGGCACCTTTAAGCTCAACAATTAAACGTTGTGCAAGTTTAGCCCCAACCCCTTTCACTGCTGTTAATTGTGTCACGGACTGTTGTTCAATACATTGAATCAAATCTTCAACCGTTAAATGTGACAATATCGCCAACGCACATTTAGGCCCCACGCCAGAAGCTTTAATCAGCCGTCGAAATGCATCGCGTATGGATATCGAAGAAAATCCAAATAATAATTGCGCATCTTCACGCACCACAAAGTGCGTGATCACTGTGACAGGCGGTGATGCTTGTGTCACAACTGAACAACAACGGGTCGGTAATTCAAGTTCGTATCCAACACCACCCACATCAAGCACCACGCTATTGATGTGTGCCTGTATGACTTGCCCTGTGAGTTGACTGATCATCCTTACCCCTGATCAAAATAATGCTACTCACAACCTACATGAGATCTGAAACCAAGTAAATGCCTGCTTGATTAAATACAAAGCGCGTTTTATTGAACTGTGGCACACTGAAGGTGTTGAATATGACATAAAGCCACAGCTAACGCATCGGCAGCATCTTCAGCAGGACATCCTGTTAAACCTAATCGCTTCGCCACCATAAATTGAACCTGTGACTTGCTGGCGCTCCCCGTCCCTACTATGGTTTTCTTCACCAAACGTGGGGCATATTCGGTAGGAGGACCTATCTGTAAGGTCAGTGCCAACAGACAGACTCCGCGAGCTTGACCTAATTTTAACGCCGTGTTTGCATTGTGGCTGACAAAAATGGATTCAACCGTACAAACATCAATGGGATATTGCCCCATGATCTCTCTCAGCGCTTCATATAATTGTGTGAGTCGTGTTGGAAAATTTCCCGATAATTTAATAGATCCTGATGCAATGTATTGAAGCACGCCTTTTCGATAGGTCACAATACCATACCCGGTAATACGAGAGCCCGGATCAATCCCCAACACATACATATAATTGTTTAACCTTCTGGCCAAACAACATTTGAAAAAACTGCTTGAACATCATCTAAATCTTCTAAGCAATGAATTAAACGCTCAATTTTTTCAGCGGTTGCATCATCTACAGGACACCCAGTGGTGGGCACCCACCGCATACATGCCGCTTCAACCTCACAATGCGCTTGGCCCAACAAAGCCTGACGTACAGCAGCAAAATGTTCTGGTTGTGTGATCACGGTCGCACCATCTGCACTCACGTCAATGTCCTCTGCCCCCGCTTCTAAAGCCCACTGCACGAGATCATTTTCATCCGGACCCGCTTTTAAAATCACAGCACCTTGATAATCAAACAAATACGACACAGAACCTTCTGTGCCTAGATTCCCCCCACACTGACTAAACGCATGACGAACCTCACCCACCGTTCGGTTCCGATTGTCTGTTAAACACGATA
>JAAZZZ010000032.1 GCA_014238985.1 Gammaproteobacteria bacterium | reverse complement strand
AAAATCTAGCTCAAATACAAAAAGATGCACACCCCTTTGGGCATGATCTGAAAACTTGGCTCAACATCTTCACCCAGTTGACGCACCACGCCTGCCAACATCAAATACACTATATTGAATTAAAACCCTGTGAACACCAACCCTATCGTATTTGCCTCACCAGCACATTCAGCTCTGATCATCAACAACAGTCTATCTCATGATTAAAAATAGTTTATTGATATTAATACTGCTCTATACCTCATTTTTAAATGCTGAAACCACAAATCCTTTCTTGCCCTTATGGTTACAGCAATGTAACTCAACAACTGCGACCATCCATGAAAAGGTTGATCTCAAAACGATTTTAAGCGCTTGGGCACATCTCAAACATCAAAATTTAATGCTGCCTGAATCTCTCCACCACAGCCCGCTATCAATCCATGTAGATGCCCTCCCATGGGATCAATTGTTACATTCAATTTTCCAACAACAACATCTTAAACTAAACAAACATCACAACCTTTGGATTGTCGAAAAACAAACTCAGCCTAGCAGCTGGCTGCCCTTAAAATTCACATCAGCACATCAATGGTTGACGTATCAAAAACACCTTCAGCAACACTGTTTAGAGTGCCATATTGCCCTTGATACAGCACATCATGGCCTCTGGATAAGCGCACCTCAAAATCAACTCTTGAAAATTCGTCATACCATCGAAGCCATTGATCAAAAACCTGCGATCATTTCAATCGACGTCACCGTAGCTGAAGTCGATGACCATTGGCTCAGATCTTGGGGCAAACATTGGTCACTTGAACATACAAATCAATCCAATCGTTTTGAGGAACTGTTAAACACCAAACAGGCCATTCCCTCTGCTTTACTAGGTCATTTTGCACAAAACATAGTATTGAATCAGCTTTTATCCTCGCTACACAATCAGCACCGAGACAGCCTCATCGCTCAAGCACAATTACGCACAAATAATAGAGAAATTACCGAACTTAAATCAGGATTATTGATTCCTTACCAAATAAAAGACAGTCGCAGTCGCCTTCAAACACTCTTTAAACCTATTAGATTATCATTGAATATCCGACCTACTCTACAAGATCAAAATACCATCGATTTAGACATCACTTTGATACAAAATCGGCTCTATCAAGCCTTAGATGAAGAAGAACCGCCCATCATTAAATCACATCAACTTAAAACACATGTTCAGGCTCAAAACCATCAATTGCTTGTGCTCTCAAGCCTCACTGCACAGATTGAACACTCAACACACGCAGATATCGGCCCACTGTCAGCATTGCCTCTAGTGGGAACTTTATTTCAAACAGATCAGAAAAAACACGCACAACGCCTATTGCTCATTTTCATCACTGCACATCACACTCAACATCAACCTTTTTCAGATCAAAAAAAGCCTGCTCGAAAGCAGGCTAAAAAAATCAAATAAGATAAAAGAATAGAGACCAAATTAGAAAGATCCTTTAAGACCCACTAACCAACCTTTTACATTGTATGCGCTAGGATCAACGGTGACATCGTCATTCCTATGTTCGGGGTCTGCAGACAGCTTCACGTATTGAGCATAGCCCTTAATATTTGGAGCAAGGTCTACCTTATACCCGACAGACCAACGGTATTTCCATATTGATTCTTTGCCATTCTCATAGTCAGCTGAAACCTCATGGGCATATCTGCCCGCTCTCATCTGATAGGCTAAATTAACACCCCACATGCACTCTTTAGAAGCATGAAAGGTTGTCATGTTTTTTGAAGCTCGCAAATAATTCGCACCCATGTTGAAACCATGGCTTAAATCAAGATTGATATGTGCAATCAGCCCACTCACATCAGCTGTCCCGGCCCAGCCGCTGTACTAAGAACTTTGCCTCCTTATGGGCTGAGCGCACACAAGCACAGCCATACCCAAAACATATAATGAGAGAAGACAAGGCTTAGAATCTACTTCACCCTCCTTTCTGAAATCAACACAATGTAAGCATCTTCAATATCAATCTATCGAAAAATGATGGCCCCATGCTCAAAAACTATTTTGCAAAAAAAAAAGCCTGCTCGAAAGCAGGCTAAAAAAATCAAATAAGATAAAAGAATAGAGACCGAATTAGAAAGATCCTTTAAGACCCACTAACCAACCCTTTGCACTAACCGCGGTGTTTGTTCCATGGTTAGCTGCTGCGGCTGCAGACAGCTTAACGTATTGAGCATAGCCCTTAACATTTGGAGCAAGGTCTACATTATAACCAACTGACCAACGGTGCTTCCATGTTGATTCTTTACCGTCTTCATAGTCAACTGTCACTTCATGCGCATACCCGGCTGCTCTCAATTTATAGGCTAGGTCAACACCCCAAATGCTTTCCTTAGAAGGAGCAGTTGCTAGGTCACCTGAAGCGCGCAAATAGTTCGCACCCACATTTAAACCGTGACTCAAGTCAAAATTGACATGTGCAAGCAGCCCGCTAACATCACTCTGAGTACTCCATCCGCTGTAATAAGAGCTTTTCCTCTCTACAGTTTCAAGATTACTAATGTAAGAAACATCACCCGACAAACCAACACCTGACATCACACGCCGCTGATCAAAACCGATTTTTGCAGCACCTTGATGCTTTCTCGCATCTGAAACCGTATCGTCGTTCCAGCCCGTAACAGACGCATGCCATCCTTGACCAGATACCATGCCTAACTCAATGTAATTTTCATTAAGCTGAGACAGTGACTGAGTTAATGTTGGAAACACTGCATATGGATTGCTGTAGCTACCAAAATTCACATAACCTTTACCAATTTTGAAATACAGCGGCGTACGATTTGCATTGCTGTAAGTGATTAAAGCTTCATCCATATGAAAGCTCTTGTTGGTATCAAAATCCGCCTCAGGAGCACCCGTTTGATAGCTGATCAAAGATTGGCCTTGGGCATCATCACCCAGCCAACCATAGTTCATAACAGCTTTAAAGCTCCACTTCGGATTGATCTGAGCATTCATAACTGCGCCAGCATTCCAAAGATCTATGCCTTTCACTGTTAAATCGGTACCGGTACTAAGCCGCGCTTTTGCGTGTGCATAGCCAATATCAGCAAATCCACTGAATCGGACCTTATCATGCCAACACACACGTGAACGTGCGTCTGAATACACGCCATTACCATTTATCAATTCTTGAGCATGCGACATGCCAGTGACTGGCATTCCACAAGCAGAAGAAGGTGCACGTTGACCTTGGCCATATGCAGCAAATGCAGGACCTACAAGCCCGGCAGCTACAATCGCCAGTACAACTGGTTTAAGTTTCATGCTCATCTCTCCTCTAATATTAATCGGAACAAAAACGCACGCTGGATGTTCGCACAACCAACACATGTTCATTCTAATACCCTCTGCGCCAAATCAGATGGGTTCTGATGCAGACCAGATTATCTCGCCAAATTGTACTTGTCAACTGCAAAACCAATGAAAATTAAGATTTTTTTATTCCACATAAAAAAAAGACTGTTTTTGCTAGCATTTCCTCAGTTTTTCAAAACTTAATTTTTCAGCAACTTTCGAACTCAAATAGCCCTTGCATACTGATTCGTGCTTCATGTGCTTGATTAATTTTCTATGACTTCAGTCAAATACTCGCCCACCGCCGCTTGAGTGGTTTTCAACCCTGTATCACCTTTGCTCCAATTTGCTGGGCATACTTCGCCATGTTCTTCATAAAATTGCAAGGCATCCAGCACACGAATAAACTCATCGATATTTCGCCCTAATGGCAAATTATTGACGATTTGTGCTTGCACAATACCTGATTGATCTATGATAAATGTTGCCCGCAAGGCAACACTGGCATCTACGGCCTTGACGCCATATGCTGCACAAATCTCTTGAGACAAATCACTCACCATGGTGTAACCCACAGAACCAATGCCCCCTTGCGCAATGGGTAATGCCCGCCAAGCACTGTGTGAAAAGTGCGAATCCACCGAAATCGCTAACACTTCAGCATTTCTTAATTTGAATTCATCGAGCTTTTGATCGAGCGCAACAAGCTCTGTCGGACAGACAAAGGTAAAATCCAATGGATAAAAAACCAATACACCATACCGGCCTTGTAGCAAATCAGACAAACTTGCTGATTCTTGAATCTCGCCTGAACCTAACACAGCCGCCGCAGTGAATGTCGGCGCAGCACGCCCAACCAATGTGGCCGGAGATTGGAAAGCTTCAGTATTTTTGTTAGAACAACTCATAATCACTCCTGCTCATGACTTAAAATTCAAAGCCTCTATTATACTTCAAAACCTTTATTATAATCAAGCAAAAAGCTCAAAGCTTGACCCCAGCATCAATCTGCGTTAGAAGTGAAGCTCAGCGTGGATCAAACGGAGATTTTTATGCCAAACTTTAGCTTGCCAAGCCTTCCCTATGACTTTGATGCATTGGCCCCTCATATTAGCAAGGAAACGCTGGAGTATCACTACGAAAAACATCACCAAACTTATCTCAAGAATCTCAATGCGCTGCTGGTGGATACCCCCTCAAGCGAAAATACTTTAGAAGGATTGATTCGCACCACATCTGGAACACTCTTTAATCAAGCCGCTCAAGTTTGGAATCACAGTTTTTATTGGGAATGCCTACAGCCCGCACAAGATCAACAGCCCTCTGAAGACTTTATAACAGATATCAGCGGTACATTTGGCAGTATGGAAGCCTTTAAAGATCAATTCACCGCAGCAGCCAAAGCTTTGTTCGGTTCAGGCTGGGTGTGGCTGACGCGCGCTCAATCGGGCGAACTGGCCCTGCGCTCAACCCGCAATGCCGACACCCCACTCACTGATGATGAAACACCCTTGTTGGTCTGCGATGTATGGGAACATGCTTACTATATTGATACACGCAATGATCGTCCTGCCTATCTTGAGCATTTCTGGGCACTCATCAATTGGGATTTTGTCGAAAGGCAACGGGTTGAACCTTATACATTTCCCAAATAAACATGCCTGCCGCTCACGTAGTCACTGAGCTGTCTGACACTGAAGGCATTCAAAACTGACAAGATGCTTAGCCTAATAACCATCGGCAAATAGCAATTGATGCCAGCATGCCAATGCCATCTGCAATCAAACCACAAGTGATTGCATGACGTGTTTTTCGAATGCCGATTGCACCAAAATAAATTGCCACTACATATAATGTGGTTTCTGTACTGCCAATCATGGTGGCTGCCATATGCGCGACCAAAGAATCACCGCCATGTGCCCTGATAATGTCGACCAACACAGCATTGGATGCTGCCCCTGAAAAGGGTCGAGCCAACATCAATGGCAACAAATCTGCCGGCACGCCCACACGCGTCAATAATGGCGCCAATCCTTGTGCCAGCAATTCAAATGCGCCCGATGCACGCAACATACCAATGGCCACCACCATGCCCACTAAAAAAGGAATGATGCGTAAAATGACATTGAAACCCTCTTTGGCCCCTTCGACAAATGATTCAAATACCTTGATCTTCTTGAAAGTGCCAATCAACGGAATGCCCGCTACAAAGCTGAGAAACATCCCACTGGATATCAGATTAACCCACTGCATGACCGCCCCTGAATGGCCCAAACATTAAGATTCAACCTCTTCAATCGCAAATCGTTTCGATTTTTGAAACCAACACACCGCAGATAACCCTACCACGGTTGAAATGATCGTCGCTAACAAGGTTGTAACGACAATGTCATACGGATGCTTTGCCCCGCCTGTTGCTAAAAAAGCAATACCTGTTGCCGGAATGATCTGTACGCTTGACGTGTTAATGGTTGCAAACATACACATGGCATTCGTGGCAACACCCGGATGACTGTTCAAGCGATTGAGCGACTCCATCGCCTTCAGCCCAAACGGTGTTGCAGCGTTGGCCAACCCCAACATGTTGGCAGCAATGTTCAATAGCATGGCCCCCATTGCAGGATGGTCTGCCGGAACATCTGGAAATAATCGACGTAAAAGCGGTTGAATAAAATGTGCTAACTTACGAATTAAACCTGCATCCTCTGCAATCTTCATCAGGCCTAACCAAAAGGCCATGATCCCTCCTAATCCTAAGGCCATTTCAAATGCAGCTTTTGCAGAAGCTGTGATCGATGTCACCAAGGCGTCTACATGTCCTGTGATCACAGAACACACCACAGAAACAACAATGATACCAACCCATAATAAACTGAGCATAGACAATACCCCCATAATTTTCGCACGATTCTAGCACAGCCCCCCATCACTTTCCACATACACGCAATACGATCACTTTAGCACTCAAGTATTAAATGGTATCATCAAAACGCTTCAATGAATTTCAGGCCACATCTGATGCTTAAACCCTATACACTGCTGTTGATCTTTTGCGTGTCAATCAACACCACACTGGCAACGCCACACCCCATACCCTTTGATCAAAGGCTCAAATCTATATCGGCACGCTTTTTAAATACGCCTTATTTACTGGGCGCTCTGGGTGAAGGCCCTCAAGGCATTGTTGATCAACGCCCCCTCTACCGCACCGATCGATTTGACTGCGAAACCTTGATCACCACAACACTCGCCACAGCCCTTGCCCAACACACACACACGATTCAACATTGGATGAACACCCTGCGCTATGCCCCACCACACACACCTAGCTACCTGATACGCAATCATTTCCCCAGCATTGACTGGAACTCGAACGCACATGATTTAGGCGTGCTCACAGACATCACGCCATACATTCAAGATCATACGCAACACCACATGGCGCAAACAGCGCAGGCACGTATTGATCGACTCACTTGGCTGAAACACACCCACCCCACATTGAAGATCACTGGCAAGCACCGACACCTGAAGCCTGTGCAAGCAACCCTCACCTACATTCCTCTGACCGATTGGACAACCTCAAACACACACCTCAACACACACCTACTGCAGCAATTGCCGCCCGTGACGCTGATTCAATATGTACGTTTAAATTGGACTCCTGCCCCTCATTTTGGGACACAGATGCTGATCAGCCATATGGCCTTCCTCATCAAGGAAGGCCATACTTGGATCATTCGAGAAGCCTCAAGCCGCACAGGCAAAGTCTCGGACACCCCCCTACTCAAGACCCTACTCAGGCTGAGACACAGCAATCAGATTGCTGGTTTTCATTTAGAACGCCTACACACTCAACTTTAAAATCAAAGCTAACCCAAGTTAAAATACTAGTGTCATGGGGTTTAATTCGCCTGATTGGCCGTTTTGATTGAATTAATTCGCAACCGCATTGGTCATCTCCTGCTGTGATCCCTCTACTCCTGGAGTTCTTACAGCAGCAGCAGCTAATGATACCGCTCGAACATGAGATCCAGGGGGAATAACGTTGTTTCCAACGGGTGTTGCAGGCGGAAGCGGGACCATGTGTACGGCCGCTAGTACAGCTCTCAAATCTCTTGGTGCTCCAGTATTGGCCACTGCGGGGATAGCGAGGCCAACATTAGAGCTATGGTCGTCCGGGACCACACCTTGTGCCCCTGTCTGAGCCGCAGGAGGACTGCCGAAAACATTATTAGGCATGATTAATCTCCTATACTTGGTGATACTGTATGATTCTGTTCAATAGACCTTGAGTACTTCTCTAAATGAACCTTAAAGATCAACTAAAATTTTAGATGCAATTTTACCGCCCCCATAACAGACGCACCCCGAATAGCTGGCTCTACCTCTACTGCTGGCTCTACTGCTGGCTCTGACTCTGGCTCTGGCTCTGGCTCTGGCTCTACTGCTGGTGCTGCTGACTCTGACTCTACTGCTGGTGCTGGTGACAGAGCAAAAGCTGCTGCCGGATAACGCGTACGATCAGCTGCATCTAAAAATTCCATATTTTCACTCGTTGTTGCAGCTATCCCTTGACGAAGATAGTCGCCCGAACGAGACTTTTGGGCAAGGCCAGGACCCTCTTCATCAGAGTCGTCCCAACTCGCTTTAACTTTAGCGTCATCTAAATCATCATTAAACCTAGACCTTTTTAAATTTGGCATAATATATCTCTCCATTTATTCATTGATTATGATGTGCATCCCACCTGGGAAAGGCAGCATTTTAGGTTGCCCTGCCCTATGAAACCTTAAGGAAAGCTT
>JAAZZZ010000031.1 GCA_014238985.1 Gammaproteobacteria bacterium | reverse complement strand
AAGCCCGTCTAAAGGATTTGTTGGATGATAGTGCTGAGTATGTACGACCTGATCGCTATGCGTTTTTTGGTTTAACCAAAGGGGCG
Organism: Gammaproteobacteria bacterium; assembly: GCA_014238985.1. Taxonomy (GTDB): domain Bacteria; phylum Pseudomonadota; class Gammaproteobacteria; order Comchoanobacterales; family Comchoanobacteraceae; genus UBA729. The sequence continues at coordinate 8,063 of JAAZZZ010000031.1, read as the reverse complement.
GGGATTTCATGCCGGTATGCGTGATCAGTTGTTTTCGATTGAGGGCGACATGTTGAGGGGTGTCTCCGACCTGATCGCTGAGGTTAAAGCTGTCAAAGGGGGGGCGGCTGTGTCCTGAATGTCGCTGTGTAATGATTGAACGTACATGCGGGCTATTGGGCCAATGAATGTTTGAAAAGTTCTGCATGAAATGAGGTGCTCCTGGGGTGAGTGGTTGAGGGGTTCTTTAATGCAGGGTATCGCGTTTGACAGGTTCCAGTGATTGAATGAGTATTTTAAATACGTCGGGCAGTGGGGCTTTAAATTTCATGGGTTGAGCTGTGATTGGATGTGTGAATTCGATCTGCATGGCATGCAAAGCTTGATAGGGATATTGGCTTAAATATTTTCGTGCAGTTTCAGGGTAACTTTTAGACGGCATATGCGTGTGACCATAGAGTGAGTCGCCGACAATTGGATGGCCTAAGTGTTTCATATCTACACCAATTTGGCGTGTGCGGCCGGTGTCTAACTGCAGTTCAAGCAGTGTGTGTTTTGGATAGTGTGCAATGGGTTGATAGTGGGTTAAGGCATGTCGACCTGAAGACAGCACGGTCATTGCAGTTCTGCGTCGAGGGTGGCGTCCAATGGGTGCGCTGATTTTTCCAGGCAGTTCAATGATACCTTGTACGAGTGCTAGGTAGGTTCTTTTGATTTCTCGGGCCTCTAGTGCTTGAATCAGGTGTTGTTGTGCAGGGCGTGTGCGTGCAGTGATACAGCAGCCACTGGTGTTTTTATCTAATCGATGAATCAATCCTGCACGGTCTAACTGAGCACGATCGATGTCATGTGCCAATAAAGCATTGGCTAAGGTTTTATCGGGGACTCCAGCGCCTGGATGCATGATCAATCCAGAGGGTTTGTTAATGACACACAGATGCTCATCTTCAAATAGAATATTTAACGGCATGGTTTGAGGTTGCCATTGAATCGAATCAGGCTGTTCGAGTGTTTTATATAAAACGGTTTGACCCGGTGATACTGTAAATTTTGGTATAGATATTGGGATATCATTGACTTGAACATGGCCAGATTTAATGTTGTTTTGAATCCGGGTTCTGGATTCATCCGGTTGCATATGCTTTAAGAATTGATCAAGACGCATACGATCATGTTGAGGTTCAACGCAATATGTACAGTAGGATGTATCAAACATAACAGAGTTAATGATAAAAACAACAGCATACAGTGTTTTTTCATATCAATACACTGTTTTAGAGAAGCATTTCAGTTTAAATCAGTTGTGCTGGCCTTAAAGCCTATGCTAAATTGTTCCTTGGAATCACATACGTTTTTGGGGGTTTTGTGCGAAATTTATGGGTGTTTTTAGCTATCTTTGTTGTTGGATGTGCTGAGCATCTTCCCGTGACTGATCGCTTTCAAGACCAATCGGAAAAACGGTTGTTGGACAAAGCACAATCTACTTTTGCTTCAGAAAATTATAAAGATGCAGCAGATGCATTTGAAGCGCTTACCACACATTTTCCAAGTTCTCGTTGGGCCAAACAAGGGCTTTTGAATTCAATTTATGCTCGCTTTATGTTGGGTGAAGCAGCGATGGTAGAGACTTTGTCTGATCAATATTTGCATCGGTATTTACGTGATGCAGGTACCAGTTATGCACTCTACATGCGCGCGTTGTCTCCATTACTGAAGCACAGCAGTGTTTTACAAAAAATGGTATCATACGACCCTTCAAATCGGGCATTGGATTTAATGACAGAGAGCTTTAAGCGTTTGCGAGTTGTGGTTCAAATATATCCAGATTCCATTTATGCAGCGCATGCAGTGCATCTGATGCGCCATCTTAAACATCTCACCGCACAACATGAACTTGGTATTGCTCAGTATTATTTGGATCGAGGGGCTTATGAAGCTGCGGTGAATCGAGGCATGAATTCATTGGCGATCAGCTTAGAGCGATCAACAGCAATACCTGCTTTAAAAGTAATGCAGCGTAGTTACGAGCATTTAGGCTTGCAGCAACAGGTGCTGCGTATTGAGGACGTTTTGAAAAAACAAAACTGATATTTTGAGCGCTGTGCTTTATAGGGATTATCTTAAGCATAACAGGGAGTGTTTAATATGATGAAATCATATCCTAATATGCATGAAGATTATTTGCAGTCTCAATCAAATGCTTGGTTGAGCTTGCTCTCAGATTTGCCTAATGATTTAACTTCGCAGTCTGCGATGCTGAGCGGGGGTGTAGAGGCAGTTGGATTGCCTCAGGCTCTAAGGATTTTACAGTTTTTTTTACAGACTTTTCCAGCAATTGACACTTATGAACCAAATATTCTTGGAAATCCAGAGAGCTTTACAGATCATGCGGGCTTTATACTTAGAAAGCAGTTAGAGCCATTGTTTGAAGCCTGTGAGTTGGATAATCCTCATTCGAGCTTGGAGCAAGCCTGCGATGTACAAGCTGAAAAATGTGTCATTAATTTATCAACATTATCTTCTGATTCAAAGCGAAATGAGCTTCTAAAGAATCTTTTTGAATTAATGCAAGGTTTGGCATATGTTGTTATTCAGAATCCTTTAAAAGAACATAAAAAATCCTATAAGGCTGCAGTAAAGGTTTTCTATGGTGAATCTTCACAGCAGTTCTTACATTTAGATCAGTGTCGTGAAAAATTTCCTCAATTCTTTATTTTGGCGGCTGACGTCTTAAAACTTTTTAGCTATGTGCCTGATTTGCTCAAAGCCAAACCATCAAGTAAAACTTGGCCAAATTACTTAGAAACTCGCTCTCATAATCTTAGGATTATAGCTAATGCTGATTACAAGAATAACCTTATAGCGAGAAATGGGGCGTGTCATACGTTTTCCAAGATGTTAACGGATGCGAAGCATGAGGGGAAACCTGTAAAAGGTAGTGTGTGGGCTTGGCAAGAACAACCATCGATGTCTCAGTCATCAGAGAAGGATGCTTTAAAGGCTGTGCCAACTGCTTCCAAGAATCCGTTTAAAACAGTGTTTTCCGCCCCTTCAACTGATTCACTACAATTAAATGATTTGTTGCAAGCTACAAGCTATAGCGTATTAAATACACTTGCTCAAGGCGATCAAGATGATTCTCATTTGTCCATTGCAGCGCAATTACAGCAGTTGGGTCAATCTGATTCCTCTTTAGATCAATTGTGGCCCAAGTTGACTGCTCAACAGCAATATCAGTTATTGATACATTGGTTTACATTACGTCAACTTGAGACGCGCAGTTCTGATTTCCATTCAGGCGATACCTGCTCAGAGGAGCTCTTTTTAAAGATTTATGAGAATGCGGTACCTGAAGTATGGCAGCAGATTCATGATTGGACCTCAGGCGATGCTGTACCGAAAGGTGCTTGGTTTGATGAGGAAAAGAAACAGTTAAAAAAGAATACGATCTTATTTTCTAGAAGAGTTATTACGAACAAGCATTATTTGCAACCGCCTGAGGCCTATTATTTAGGCCAGTTTCTTAAAAGACAATATGAACGCTGTAAGCTTTCTGTTCCACTGAAGATTTCAGAGGTTACTTCTACTCAGATTAACTGGAGTGATAAATCTAGGCTTAGATGTGCGCCCTCAAGGGAGTTGGAAAAACATCAAGTACAAGCAGTAGATTTGAAAGATGTGGTCGGGTTTGGGCGGGTTGTGATAGCTGGACTGAGCTTCTTAAGCGCTGTGAGTGTGGCGGGGTTGTTGGTGCTGATGGCTGTTTCAAACACACTGATGATGACGCAGTTAGCCTTAGTTTTAATCCCTGCGCTGGTTTGGATTCATGCTCAAATGTATCATCTTTTCTATGAAAAGATGCGCCCATCTCTTAAGGGTGTAGGGTTTAATGTTTTAGGGGCAATCTGTTTTCTTGGACTGGGTGCTATAGCCGCTTTCATTGTGCCAACGAACTTTATCACGCCACCTATTTTTATGGCTTGTATTTTGCTCTCTATACCGCCTTTAATTTCTGAGGTGTGTTGTATCATGCGCTGGGGATATCCTGATGTGCCATTAAATCATGTTGATAAGATATTATTGCCTCACACTTTAAAGAAAAAGACCCCAGATTTGTCTGGTTTAAAAGGCGCGATCATGCGACGAAAGGCTTCTACTCATTCAGGTCAGCTGACACGTCCTCGAACGCCGCCTAGACCTGATCGCTTGCGAGGTACTGGTACACCGCCTCCATTGCCTCCGAGACCTTAGCAATTGAATTAAATGATCATTTTTCAATATGATTGTAGGTGATTGGGTAACGCCGATCCAAATTAAAGGATGATTCTGAGATACGTAAAATGACACCGCTTTGTTGCCGTTTGAATTCATTCTCTTTGAGTTTTTTTGAAATTGCTTGTTCTAAAGGTGTCTGTGTAGAGGTTTCGATCTCATTGAGCTCTGTTTGTTGTCGTAAGATTAATTCAAGTACAGGATCAAGCACTTGATAGGAGGGAAGGTCATCTGTGTCTAGTTGATGAGGGGCCAGTTCAGCACTCGGCGCACGTTCTAAGATCATTGTTGGAATGCGTTCAGTGGTTTGATTTAACCACTGTGCCAGTTCATACACTTGAGTTTTTGTAAGATCTGCAATGGGGGCAATGGCGCCAGCAAGATCGCCATATAGGGTGCAATAGCCCATAGCAAGTTCGCTTTTATTACCACAAGACAAAAGCAGTGCATTTTGAACATTGCTGTGATACATCAAGATGAGTGCACGCAGGCGTGCTTGTAGATTTTGTAAAGGAATGCTGATGTTTTCTTGATCAGATTCAGATGCTGTCAAGTGTGTTTTGAGCTGCTTAAATAGGGCCGTGATCGGTGTTTTGATCAGTTGAATTTGCAGTGTATTGGACAATTGCGTTGCGCCTTGTTCGCTGATATTTGAGGTATAATCTGAAGGCATGAAGAGCGCTGTCACGTTTTCAGGGCCTAATGCATCGACAGCAAGGCAACAAACGAGCGCAGAATCAATACCACCTGAAAGCCCTAAGCAGACCTTTGAGAGATTGTTTTTTATAATATAATCACGCAGGCCCAAAACCAGTGCTTGGTAGAGATCAGCACGTGTTTCAATGCATTGTGTTAAAGGTTTAAGGGTGTTGAAAGAGAGGGTTTTAATCTGTGTTTCAAAATAAGGCGCTTCGTAGAGGCAGGTGCCATCAGGGGTGATGATTTGACTCCCTCCATCGAAAATTAACCCATCTTGTGCACCCACGCTGTTCACATAGATCACATGTTTTTGATAGGTTTGAGTCAATGTTTGAATGATCTGTGTGCGTTGTAAGCGTTTGCCTCGATGAAAGGGTGAGGCGCTGATATTAATGAGATAATCTGCATGGGTGGTGCCGATGGTTTTTTGAGCTTCCCAAATATCATGACAAATTGATAAACTGAATCGATGTCCACAATGTTCAATTGAGTCTGTTTGAGGCGAGCCTGATTTGAAAATGCGTATTTCATCAAAGCAGGTCGTATTTGCTAGGGCTTGTTTTCTGTATTCCTGTAGAATGCACCCTTTGAAAAACCAACCAGCACAATTATACATTTGATGATCTATGATTTTTGGATATCCAACCACAATGGCGAGTGTGTCACTGGCTTGAATGAGGGTTTGAAGGGCGCATTCGATGTGTTTGTGCAGGCCTGCTTGAAAGACTAAATCTTTGAGTGGGTATCCTGTAAGGGCACATTCTGGAAAGATGATTAAATCAGACGCTTTTGTTTTTGCTGCTTCAATTGCATGCAGTATCTGATTTAAATTGCCATCGATTTCACCTAACTCAGGATTGATTTGAGCAAGGGTGATTTTAATATTCATAGGTTTAAGCCGGGTTAAGGAATGAGTGCGACGAGAACAGGTCGTTGTTCTTGGGCTAATATAGTATAGGTTTGACAGGCTGCGCGTGTCTGCATGCTTTCAATAGGATTTTTGCATTGAGCTAATTTTGACAAATCAATATGTTGATGCATTTGCCCTGTTCCGATAATGATGAGATCTTCGGTGTTAGCGGTGAGGGCATTGAGGTCTTCGAGCGACACTGCCTCAATGGACGTGATATTCCAAAGTTTTAAGGGTTCTAGCTCTTTTAGAATGATAGGTTGAGTATAGCGTTTTTGATTGATGGTGATTTCACCGGGACGATAGTGTTGAATGTGATGTTTCAGTATTGTTAAATCTGGAACCAATTGGGTTTGCATGCTGAAATCAATCTATATCAGTTGGATAGCTTGAATTCTAGCATTATTTGAAATATGAGGCAATCTATCTGCTTTATATCTTATATCTTTGGGAATGATTGTATAGCGTGCTGTGGGTGTCGATGATAGAATGGCATATTTGAATGGAGCATTTGTATGGCAGACAAAGCCACAGCAGTCGCACTTTCTGAATATCAGCCACCACCGTATACAATAGATTCGATTGATTTATCGATTGATCTAGGGGAATCATTGACCCAAGTACGGGCACGCTTGGTGTGTCGTCGTTGTGTAACAGATGCAGAAGCATCGATGGTGCTAGATGGGGTGAATTTACGGTTGTTAGAGATTTCGATCGATCAGCAGGCTTTAATGCCAGAAGACTATCGTTTAGATGAAAATCATTTAACGCTTTTAAATGTGCCTGATGAATTCACTTTAGAGACCATTGTTGAAATTTCCCCCAGCGCTAATTTAGCACTTTCGGGGTTATATATGTCATCGGGCAATTATTGTACGCAATGTGAATCGGAAGGTTTTCGTTGTATTACATATTATTTAGATCGACCGGATGTGATGAGTATTTACACTTGTACAATCTCTGCGGATCATGACGAAACGCCTGTGATTTTATCCAATGGTAACCGTGTGGATTCAGGTGATTTGCCGGGGGGGCGTCATTGGGTTAAATGGCACGACCCTTCTAAGAAACCAAGTTATTTGTTTGCCTTGGTGGCTGGACGATTTGATGTGCTTAATAGTACTTATACAACACAATCAGGTCGAGACATCAGGCTTGAAGTTTATGTTGAACCCTCTAAGCAAGGGCAAGCGCGTTTTGCTTTAGAGGCTTTGAAAAAAGCAATGCTTTGGGATGAAGAAGTCTATCAGCGTGAGTATGAATTAGATTGTTATATGATTGTTGCAGTGAGTGACTTTAATTTTGGCGCAATGGAAAATAAAGGGCTGAATATCTTCAATGATCGTTATATTTTAGCTAAAACTGAAACAGCAACAGATGCAGATTTTTTAGGTGTTGAAATAGTGGTGGGCCATGAGTATTTCCATAATTGGACAGGGAATCGCATTACGTTACGTAATTGGTTTCAATTATGTTTAAAGGATGGCCTTACTGTTTTTCGTGAACAGGGGTTTTCTGCGAAGATTTCTTCGTCTGGCGTGAGGCGTATTCAAGAGGCTAAGGTGATTCAAATTGCTCAGTTTCTTGAGGATTCAGGCCCAATGGCACATCCGGTTCGACCGAATAGTTACTTAGAAATCAGCAATTTCTATACCCTCACTGTATATAACAAAGGGGCGGAGGTGATCCGTATGTTGCAGACTTGGTTGGGTGAGGTGGCATTTAAAGCGGGCATGCAAATTTATTTTAAGAAGTATGATGGCCAGGCCATCACAATTGATGAATTTTTAAATGCGATGGCGGAATCGAGCGGGCAGAGTATGGAGCAGTTTAAGTTTTGGTATACAGAGCAAGGCACACCAATAGTGCATCTTGAGACAAAATATGATGCTGATCTGAAGCAATTAAGCATCATTGCAAAGCAGTCTGCCCCTTCATCGAATGTGTCGATGCCTGCTATGTTAATTCCGATTCGAGTTGGATTTTTAGATCAATCTGGAGAGGCCTTGCAGGTGACAGATGCTCAGGGTGTATTGCAATCAGAAACTGTCTTATTGTTAGAACAAAACCAACAAAAATTTGTTTTTTCAGGTGTTCAATATTTGTTCAGGTTTTTCCCGGCACCCCGGCCCAAGGAAAAAAATGAAAAACTGGAAAACTTGAATCAAGCACTAGCTGGTGCAGGTCTACATGGGCATGTACC
>JAAZZZ010000030.1 GCA_014238985.1 Gammaproteobacteria bacterium | reverse complement strand
AACCCCCCTTTAAATTTAATAATCTGAGCATTTGATGCTGTTGTGTGAGCATACCGCTGTATCCACTGTGTCCATAGTGCAGGCCATTGAGGCAAAAATGCACGCAACGACCATCCCTGTGTCACCGTATCTGAGGGAAACTGTGTCATCTGTCCAAGTGAAATTTGTCCAGATAATGGGCCTCGCTTCGACACCCGTATTCGCCCAACCCCCACCGTAGGTATTTTAAACGACCAATCTTGATTGGCTTCACTCAATTGTCCGAAAATATTTATTTTCATTGGAAGTTGAGCTGATTTTTCGATCCAATTTTTAAGGTGTATTTGAGTCCCTCTCAAATCGGATGACAACTGTACAGCCCAAGGAATATGCCAATCATGCCATACATGTTGTGCAGTTAATCTCCAATCACTGAATCCTTTGAAGATACAATCCTGAGTACAAAAATCTCTCAAATAATCTATCAACGACACTTGAGCACTGGCTGAAAGATGTACTTTTTTGTGCTGCTTTACGCCCTCTGTCTGTACAAACAATTTCATAAGTTTTTGATCTAATTGTGCTGTTAAATCTTTAGAATATATACCTTGATCAGTAAAAATAAGTTGGCCCTGTAAGTTGTGCAATCTCGTAGGCAATGCCTTGAGGAAATGAATATGCTTCAAATCAACCTGTAACCGATAAGGCCACGTGTCTGCCAATGCCTCTAAATCTACGTCTAGAACAAGCTTTAATATACTGCTTCCTTGTGGTTTAAGCTGCTTCAATAGTCGCCCAAATACTGTGTGCAAAGGGGTCTTATATACCCAAGGTTCCCAATGCGCTATCGGCTCCGATGCCTTCATGACAAGGTGTAACAATGCCTGTTTGTTAAAATCATCTATATGGGCAGAAATCTTAACTGGTAGCTGCTGATCCATTAAATAACCACTTGCATTCACAAGGGCTAAATGCTGGTCTGTTAGCAATATATTGCCCTTTCCATGCCTTAAAAATGGCCAATGTTTTTGATACTTCAAATTAACATCAGACACCCGTGCTGAAAATTTGAATTTCACATCATTTTTTAAATCTGAAAAAGGCCATCTCAGCTGAAGCAAGCCCTCATCAATACGCCCTTGTAGCACAGCACTTGATAACCATGCATGCAGCTCAGCTGAAAAAGCCTGTGTTGGCAACCAGGTTCGAATATACTGCCAATCCAGATGATGCCCTTCTAAATCTAAATTTAACCAATCTTGACGAGGATGCACACGATCCTGATGCCAATCCAATGCAAGCGACATACATTGAGTCTCCTGAATGCATAACTGTTTCATACGTGCACGTATTTCATCATGCTGAGGGGTGTGTAACCAAATCACTTTCGTGGGTTGTGTGGTAATCCAGCGCTGTTGCTTTCGTCCAGATAACGGCTGAATCAACACAATTGAACTTGGATCCAACTGTAACTCACCACGTTGATGATTCAATACAAATCTGCCAGACAGTTTGGAAAGAGACCCTTTTGGATGTGTTACATGTCCTTGATTAAACTGTCCAGATAACCACTGCCAATGCGTCTGTTGATCTGCATGATTGAGCAGCATTTCAAAATGAGTCAGATGTGCTCCAGGCTTCCATTGCTGCCATATATGATTCAATTGTGTTGCCTGGATAAGCTCTGGAAATTTTTTGGCCCAAACATATAAGTTCTGAACCTCAATATGATTGAGTTTAAAATGATCCTGAAAGACATTGGATGGACCTAAAATCTTTCGTTGCCACTGCATCTGAACCCGCGGATTTCGATGCCGTGAAACAAACTGCATATCGATTGAACCATTCTGCACCAAATTTCCGCGAAAATAGACTGTATGATTCCCATAATTTTCCATAGACCGCCCGCTTCTAAGCTGAAGAGAGTGCGTCACCACATGGCCATCTAAATGAATATGATCCTGACTGCGTTGTGCTGCTAATTGAAGCTGCGTACGATCAGTTTTAAGCTGATGCTGCCCGAGTGTAAACTGACCATGCTGTTGCATGACATGTAATGTCAAATGAGATAACTGCCCCCTGCCACCCTGTTTGAGTTCAATACCGCCTGTGGCTTGAAACTGCGCTGATGATGGACCCAAAGATTGCGTGCCTACCAGATGCCAAATCAGCCCTGCCTTGCTAAGACGATTCACTTTAAATTGCTTGATCCAGAGATGGCCCAACTTTGGCACTGTAACTTTTAAATGCACAAAACGAATTTGATTAAACATATTTAACCATTGAATATGAGCATGCTGCACTATAATCTGAGAAAATAATCTGGATATATTGAGCGCCTTATCTTGCAGTTGCCCGCCCCAAATCAAATGCCCATTCACGCCTAAAACACGTTTAAATTTCCACTGCTGGTTCAAAAGACTGTCTAAAATATTAATTTCAAGCAAAAATTGACGCATATGTACAGACAATGGCACTTGCTGATCTTCATGAACCTGAACATTCTCAAGCACAATGATTGGGCTTGAACCGGTCCAAGAAAATTTCAATTTTTTCCAAGAAATATGTTGAGACAAACTGGGGTCCATCCACGATAAAACCCAATCAGAACGTTGACCTATACTGCTGATCAGCAACACAATAGATAAAACAACAATTAAAACAAAAACATAGAATTGCGATAAATACTTAAATAATAAAATGATATTTTGATGTTTAATGAATGACATTATGATCCTTCAAGTGCAAGTGCTTTCAATCTCCATCCATCTGAGCGTCTGAAGAGAAACCCAATGATACCTGAAGCTAGGATATTCACAATCATATACACTAACATACCAGATCCATGCCACATATTAACCTCATCAAACACATCAATACCTGGGACAATGAATACGCAGGCTAACATCACAAAACAAGCCCATTGTCCCAATAAAGACAAAGTAAATAATCGATGTGTTAAAAAAGAAAATATCATAGTAAAACAACAATACATGCCTGCATGCATCCCTAAAGGACTGCCCCAAAACACATCCTGTAACAAACCCAAACACCACGGAAAAACAATTCCATCTCGAAAACTATGGCTTAAAAACCACACTGTTAAAGCTAAAAAATAACCATTTGGGCTCATGCTTGACCACTCCATTGGTATGGGCATAAAGCTCCATACCACGCATAAGAGTATTCCAAATAATGCCTTCATACGAAGCCTCATATCTATCATGGCTCCATCCTGACTAAGCGATCAAGATCAACTGCTTGTCTTGATGACCGGACACTTGCTTGCACCACCACCTGACGCGCTTCATCTGCCCAACGCGCATGTGCTGGCCAAACAAATAAAAATTGACGGCTGGTCGAAAATTGCGCGCTTGAGCGCAGGATCACTGTCCATGTATCGTGTGCTGTATGATGTTGCACGGTTTCTACGACCCCCACAGGATAACCAATGGGAAATTGCAAGCCTAACCCTGAAGTAATCAACACATCTCCTGGCTTGAGTGTTGTTGCGTCAGGAATCTCAATCAACCTGAGTGTGTTAAGTTGCCCTGTTCCAATAGCAATGGCTCGCATGCCTGTAGACTGTACCTGAACAGGAATCGCAGTACGCCGATCTACAATGAGCTGAACTTTTGACATCCTCTCATACACCGCAATCACCTGTCCAAATACACCCAAACCATCCAGCACAGGTTGACCAAGATAAATGCCTTGAAGACGTCCTCTGTTGACGACGATTTCTGCAACACCTGGAACATTAATCGAGGCCAATAATTCTCCTACGACAAAATCCCCCCCGACCTCTGAACTGGAACTCAATAATTTTCTCAATTGAATATTCTCATGCTGCATCGCTTTTAATCGATGAAGCTGAGCGTTTAAAATCTGAATTTGAGCATTGAGTGCTGAATTTTCATGTGACACTTGTTCGATGGCCTGCCAATGCAGGCTCAGTTTATGCCACTGCTGCGCTGGCCACGACATCGTCTGCCATACGCTAACGGTTAAAGGTTCAACCCATTGCTGAAGGCGCTGATGGCCGACTGCTTTATCCCAGATCGCACATAGAATCGCAATGAAAATTAAAATTAATACCCGTCGTTGAAAGCGAGCCTGTTGGCGTGATGGGCCCATACTCAACTCCACATCATCTCATTATTCTTGTGATAAAAAATCACCTGGAAATTGATCAAGCATATCTAAAATACGCCCGCCTCCACGCGCAACACATGTGAGTGGATTTTCAGCAGTGATCACTGGCAGCCCTGTTTCCTCCATCAATAAGCGATCTAAATCTTTCAGCAAGGCACCTCCGCCGGTTAACACCATACCGGTATCTGCAATATCAGCTGCAAGTTCAGGGGGTACTTCCTCAAGGGCATTCCGTACCGCACCTACGATACTTGCCAAAGGTTCTTGTATGGCTTCCAATACTTCATTGCTGTTAATAGTAAAACTTCTTGGCACGCCTTCTGCAACATTACGCCCACTGATTTCCATACGCTGCATTTCTTGTCCTGGATAAGCAGAGCCAATCTGATGCTTCACACGCTCAGCAGTTGATTCTCCCACCAAGGAACCAAAATTTCTACGAATATAGTTAACAATACTTTCATCAAACCGATCTCCGCCTACACGGGCCGATTCTGCATACACCACACCATTTAAAGAAATAATTGCAACTTCTGTCGTACCCCCTCCAATATCAACCACCATAGAGCCTCTCGCTGCTTCAACGGGTAAGCCAGCACCGACTGCTGCAGACATGGGTTCTTCGATCAAATAAACTTCTCTCGCCCCTGCTCCGATAATCGATTCTCGAATGGCACGACGTTCAACTTGTGTTGAACCACATGGCACCGATACAAGCACCCGTGGACTCGGGCGCAAGAAACTGTTTTTATGAATTTTTCTGATAAAATATTGCAACATTTTTTCTGTCACATGAAAATCAGCGATAACCCCGTCTTTAAGTGGTCTGATCGCAGTCATATTACCCGGCGTTCGGCCTAACATTCTTTTAGCATCCATACCCACTGCACATACACGCTCAGCACCCTGCTTCACACTACGTCGTATGGCCACGACAGAAGGCTCTTCCAATACAATGCCTTCACCTTTTACATAGAACAACGTGTTCGCTGTCCCCAGATCAATGGAAATATCTGCAGACGCAAAACAAGATAAAAATTTCGGATAAATACCCATACTCAAGCCACTCCAAGATTTCATTCATTAAATCGCTACTCTACATAAAAAATCGATCAGAAACAATGAAACTCTATAAAATCCAGAAGGTTTTGAGAGGAAAGAAGCACTTTCAAAATAATCTGTGCACGACCATTGACATTTTCCTCAATTAATTGGATGGTGTTCATCTCAAACATCTGAAAGCCCAGGAGTCTTTGAAATTGAGTTCCTCATCAAATTGTAAATTACAGCTGACGCATGAGCACTTAAAGAAACTTGAAAAACTAGCTCAATTATCGTTGAATGATCAAGAACATCAAAAATATCTGAAAGCATTAAAAGAAATTTTGGACATGTTTGATCTGCTCGATAGAGTCAACACTGATTCGGTTGACCACTTAAGCATTCAACCGACTCAATCTGTCAGTGACTTACGTTGTGACACCCTCGAAACCACAAACAATGTAGACGCACTTTCTAAATTTTGTCCAGAATTTAACCCTCAAACTCAGCAGATCATTGTGCCTCCGGTCATTGATCAATCCAGCTCAAGCTAAGGCAGCCACCATGCATAGACTTACAATTTCTGAAATGGCACGTATGCTTAAACAAGGTGACTGCTCCAGTGTTGAATTAACTCAACATTTTCTTGATCGCATTGAAACGTATGATACAAAAATCAATAGCTTTGTAACTGTCTGTCCAGAACAAGCGCTACGAGCAGCTGAAGCGGCCGATCAACAACTGAGCACAGGTTCACCCACATCTCCCTTACTTGGCATTCCAATTGCTCATAAAGATTTATTTTCAACAGAAGGGGTTTTGACAACCAGTTGCTCTAAAATGTTGGCCAATTACACCCCCCCTTACACCGCAACATGTGTTGAAAAATTAAATCAAGCAGGCATGGTGATGTTAGGCAAAACCAATATGGATGAATTTGCAATGGGCTCATCTAATGAGACCAGTTATTTTGGGCCTTGCTGTAACCCTTGGAATACCGAATACGTTCCAGGCGGCTCTTCAGGAGGCTCAGCAGCAGCTGTGGCTGCAGGCCTGGTCCCTGCAACCACGGGCACAGACACAGGTGGCTCCATTCGTTTGCCCGCTGCTTACTGTGGCATCACCGGCATTAAACCCACCTATGGTCGAGTCTCCCGTTGGGGCATGACAGCCTTTGCTTCAAGCTTAGATCAAGCTGGACCCATGGCACAAAATGCCTATGATTGCGCCCTTATTCTTGAAACGATGGCTGGCCATGATGCGCAAGATGCAACATCCCTTAATACACCGGTCCCACATTATATCAAAGATTTAAATCAACCACTTGAAGGCTTGCGCATTGGGTTACCTGAAGAATTTTTCTCTGATCAACTCAATCCAGAGATCAATCAAATTCTACACCAAACAATAGAAACGCTTAAAGAGCTTGGCATGAGTGTCCAATCAGTTACTTTACCTAACAGTGCTCTGTGTATTCCAATTTATTATATTCTTGCACCTGCAGAAGCTTCATCGAATTTAGCACGATTTGATGGTGTTCGCTATGGGTATCGCTGTAAAGACCCTGCCTCAATTGAAGACCTTTATATTCGCAGTCGAGCAGAAGGCTTTGGAGATGAAGTGAAACGACGTATTATCGTTGGCACACACGTCTTATCCAGCGGTGCGTATAATGCTTATTACCAAAAAGCTCAAAAAGTCCGCACACTGATCAAACATGATTTTGATCAAGTATTTTCTCAAGTTGATGTGGTTTTTGCACCCACGGCACCCAGTACTGCTTTTAAAATTGGCGAAAAAGTCGATGATCCTATCAGTATGTATCTCTGTGACATCTACACTACAGCCGCTAACTTAGCTGAATTACCAGCCTTAACTGCCCCTGCTGGTTTTCATCAAGGACTTCCGGTTGGCTTTCAATTGATTGGCGGTCATCTCGAAGAATATAAATTACTGCATATTGCACATCAACTACAGCAAGTCACTGATTTTCATCAACAGCATCCTGCTGATTTTGATTTCGAAGAGGGGTAGAAGCATGTCTTGGGATACGGTGATTGGCCTAGAAGTACATGTGCAACTTTCCACACAATCCAAAATCTTTTCAACGGCCAGCACACAGTTTGGTGCCCCTGCTAATACTCAAGCCTCCTTTGTTGATCTAGCGCTACCAGGTGTTTTACCAGTACTCAATCAAGAAGCCATCAACATGGCCATTAAATTTGGTCTGAGTATTCATGGAACAATCAATCAAGAAACTATTTTTTCAAGAAAAAATTACTTTTATCCAGATTTGCCCAAAGGCTATCAAATCAGTCAAGATGCACACCCCATCGTATTAGGAGGACAACTGGATATCAGTATGGCTTATGACACACCGATGTTCATCGAAATTGCGCGTGCCCATTTAGAGGAAGATGCTGGAAAATCAACTCATGAAGGTGAAGATGAAGGCTACAGTGGTATCAATTTAAATCGTGCAGGTATTCCTTTGTTAGAAGTTGTGACAGCCCCGGTGATACAATCAACGGCTCAAGCGGTCGCTTTTCTCAAAAGCATTCGAACCTTGGTGCGTTATTTGAATATTTCAACCGGCAATATGCAAGAAGGGGCCATGCGTTGTGATGCAAATATTTCTGTACGTCCATCGAAAGAGGACCCATTGGGACAACGTGTTGAAATTAAGAATATTAATTCTTTTAAATTTGTTGAACGCGCCATTGAATATGAAGTCAAACGACAAATTCAACACATTGAATCAGGTCACGTGGTCAAACAAGAAACACGCCTTTATGATGCTAAAAACAACCTCACTCATCCCATGCGCTCTAAGGAAGATGCCGTGGACTACCGTTATTTTCCAGATCCTGACCTTCCACATGTCCGGATCAGTACAGACTATATCAATCACATTCAAACACAATTGCCAGAATTACCTGCAGACAAGTGTAAGCGTTTAATTTCAGACTATATTTTAAAGCCCTAAGAAGCTCGTATGCTCTGTACTGATCCTCATTTTTCAGACTTTTTTGAAGACTGTGTCAAAT
>JAAZZZ010000300.1:261-505 GCA_014238985.1 Gammaproteobacteria bacterium | reverse complement strand
CCTTGGTTTCAGGATTTTTCCATCTAAGCTGCATTCTTCTTGCTTGAAAGCCTTCAAAACATGAGCATGATGAAATTTCTCGATAAGCTGACTGCCCTGGCAGCCATACTTCAAGATCATAAGTTTTAGCTGAAGAGAATCCTAAATCTCCAGTACATAAGATTACTTTACGATAAGGCAATTCCAATAATTTAAGGATGCCTTCTGCATGTTCAGTTAATTCTTCAAGAACATCATAAGAGTT
>JAAZZZ010000300.1:0-251 GCA_014238985.1 Gammaproteobacteria bacterium | reverse complement strand
TTGTATCTTTTCCATATGAACCTGCTTCAGATCGAAAGCATGGCGTATGAGCAACAAACTTAAGAGGTAACTCGGAGTCTTTTAAAATTGAATCACGAACAATATTAGTGACTGGAACTTCTGCTGTTGGAATTAAATAGAGTGCCTTAGCCTCACCCTCTTCGCCATGCAGATGCGTCTTGAATAAGTCAGCCTCAAATTTTGGTAATTGCCCAGTTCCTGTCAGTGAATCCGCATTTACTAAGTAGGGT
>JAAZZZ010000002.1 GCA_014238985.1 Gammaproteobacteria bacterium | reverse complement strand
TATAAAGTGAATGTGCTTGAGGATCAAGGTCGTTTAGGAGCGAGTGCGCGTGCGCCACGTTGGGCCATTGCGCATAAATTTCCAGCTGAAATTGCAATGACGCAGGTCTTAAGTGTTGATTTTCAGGTAGGGCGAACGGGGGCCATCACTCCGGTGGCACGGCTTGTGCCGGTTTCTGTAGGCGGTGTGGTGGTGCGCAATGCCACGTTGCACAATGTAGATGAATTGGCGCGTAAGGATGTGCGTGTTGGGGATACTGTATCTGTGCGACGTGCAGGTGATGTGATTCCAGAAGTGATTGAGGTGGTTCAGGCATTACGTCCTGATATCACTGCATATGTTAAAGTGCCACAGAATTGTCCCGTGTGTGGTGGGCCTGTAATACATGTGGCGGATGAAGTGGTGCGTCGCTGTGTCAATGGTTTAGCATGTGCTGCACAAATAGAGGCGTGTTTAGTCCATTTTGTGTCAAGAAGCGCTATGAATATACAGGGATTAGGGGTTAAATTGCTTGAGCAGTTGGTGGCATCAGGCGTGCTTAAAACACCTGCTGATTTATACGCGTTAACTGTTGAACAGTTGTTGCGGTATGATCGAATGGGATTACGGTCAGCAGAACATGTGATTCAGGCGATTGCAGCTTCAAAGCAGACGCAAATGGCTCGGTTTATTTATGCCTTAGGGATTCGGCATGTGGGGGTGACAACAGCGGGTGTGCTTGCTGACCATTTTAAGGGATCTTGGCCTGCATTTGAATCTTGCAATGTGGAGGATTTAGCGGCTATTTCAGGTGTAGGGCCTGTGATTGCTACGTCGATTGCAGCTTTTTTTGAGCATCCAGGGCATCAAGCGACGCTTTCAGCATTGCTGGCTGCAGGTATCACGTGGCCTCAAGGGGAGCTCGAGGGTGTTGC
This sequence comes from Gammaproteobacteria bacterium, assembly GCA_014238985.1. Taxonomy (GTDB): domain Bacteria; phylum Pseudomonadota; class Gammaproteobacteria; order Comchoanobacterales; family Comchoanobacteraceae; genus UBA729. The sequence goes on along the minus strand of JAAZZZ010000002.1, from coordinate 17,327 downwards.
ACTGCCTTTGAAGGGGTTGAGATTTGTTTTGACAGGGCGCTTTGAAGCCCTGTCTCGCGTGCAAGCGCGTGAGCAGTTAGCTGCCTTAGGTGCAAGTGTGAGTGCTGCTGTTTCTGTTCAAACTACAGCAGTGATTGCGGGTGATGCACCAGGCAGTAAATTAGACACAGCCAAGACTTTGAATGTGCCGGTTTTAAATGAAGCACAGTTATTAAAATTGTTAGCTAAGGTGCCATTTTCTGAAGTGTAATAGATTCAGTTGGTAGAGGTTACAGCGCAACAGAGTCTAGGCTGAAAGCTTTTCTATCCTATTTGCTGCGCCTTCTGTATCAGGGTCGAGTGCTGCTGGGGCTTCCGTATCAGGATTGAGTGCTGCTGGTTGAGTTGTTCTTATTTCTGCGCTTGCGGGCCGATGTTCGTTTAAAGGTATCGATCTCCCGATGGCTGTTAACGCATCCTTGATTGACTTTAGATCCGCATCGATTTGATCAATGCGCGCTGCAAGTTTAAATAAGCACGGTAAAATGAGTATAGCAGAAAGGGTTAATATGAGCATAATATGATCAGCACTGCTCCAGGCTGCAGGCTGTATGAAATGTTGTATCCATTGTACGGTATTCTGTGCCCATGCATAAGGAAGTATGGGTAACAGTGTATATTCGCATAAAATGATGAAACAAGGTATTAAGAGCAATCCCCCCATTTGAATTGCTGATTGTTTTTTTTGTTTTTGAAGTGCTTTTTGCTCTTTTTGAAGCTGATCTTGTTCTATGCCGACTAGAAGTCCAACTGTCACTTCATGATTCTGCTGCTTGCAATGTTGATATAGTTTTGATAGAGAAAATGGGGCGTCTTCGTTGTCAATGATCTGTGACGCCTGTAGCGCTAAGCATTCATTTGTGAATCTCGTTATCAGGCTCTCGCGTGCGGAGCTTGATAGTGCTAATTCAGTTTCTGGTATGGCGTTAATCCACTGCTTGATAGCCTCTTTAATCCCTGAAGTTAAGCTCGGTTTTGTGAAGTGTTGTTGATGCTGTGATAACCCATCTAGCAAAAAATCTAAAGCTGGGCTGAGTCCTTGTACTTCAACGGGCATGTTATGCTCCAATTCTTTTACATTGTATGATACGACACTAAGCTTAAGAGAACCTTAAATAGGCTGTGTGTGATGGGCGCTTTATCTGAATAGTTTTGCCTACTGATCAAAATGCCGATACACTGATTTAAAGTATTTATTGAGCGATATTGATGCTGCATTGGTGTATTCAGCCTGGAACGTTATCAGGACAGCTGACGGTGCCCCCCTCAAAGTCTCATTTTTTAAGAGCGATTGTGTTGGCGAGTTTGGCTCACGGAGAAAGTGTCATTCATAGACCTTTAGCGACACCTGATGCGCAAGCCATGGCCGATGCGTGTCGCGCTTTTGGTGCAACCATCCACATGCAGGATGATGCTTGGGTGATACAGGGTGTTTCAGGACGACCGTGTTTTCAGAGTGCCACAATTGATGCAGGCAATTCAGGTTTAGTGTATCGCATCATCACGGCATTGGCTGCCTTATCTGAAGCGTGGGTGACAATTGATGGTGATGCATCGATTCGTCAGCGACGTTTAATTGTGCCGCTATTAAATGCTTTAAAAACTTTAGGCGCACGTGTTGAATATTTAGAGTCTTTTGGACAGGCACCTTTTAGAATACGAGGACCCATCACTTCAAAACCTTTAATGCTTTCATGTATTGATTCACAACCTGCAACGGCTTTATTGATTTTAGGCGCTTGTTTGCCTGAAGGGTTGACGTTAGACATTCAAGATTGTGACGAATGGCCTTGGGTGCATGTCACCTTAGATTGGTTATCTCGACTTAACATTCCGTATGCTTTAGATAAATCTACAATTTCTGTGCAATCTAATCAAGGGTATTGTGCTTTTGAGCGGCGCATGCCTGGGGATTTTTCTTCCGCATTATATGCTGTATTAGGGGCATTGTTGACGGGCTCTACACTTGAAATTTTGGGGCTTGATCCTGCTGATGTTCAAGGTGATCGACAGGTCTTGGATTTACTGCAGGCATGGGGTGCTGTGTGTGTTTGGAGAGAAGAGACTTTATGTATTCAAGGTGGTCAATCTTTGCAAGGCGGCGTGGTGGATTTGCGTCACTATATTGATGCATTACCAGCCTTAGTGGTGGCTGCGAGTCAATGTCAAGATTCGGTGTATTTGAAGCATTATGCTTCAGCGCGTTTTAAAGAGAGCGATCGTGTTCAAACCAGTGTTCAGGGATTATGTGCTTTAGGCGGTGTTGCTGTTGTTGATGCAGATGCAATTCATGTTAAGCCATCTTCTTTATCAGGCGGCATGACCCTGAATGTTCAGCAAGATCATCGTTTAGCCTTGGCTTGGACTGTTGCAGGTTTGATTTCAGACAGGCCCATTTGTTTGATCGGCACAGAATGTGTCACTAAAAGTTACCCGGGTTTTGTGGATGATTGGCGTCAGTGTGGGGCTTTGATTGAGGTGACTCAAGGTGATTGAATCAAATACAACGTGGATCATTGGTGGCGTGAGTCGTTGCGGAAAATCTACACGTGCTCGGCGGATTGCACAACAATCAAATCTCATGTGTGTTGATATGGATGAACGTGTAGTGCAAGCTTGGGGCAGGCAGGGGAATATTGCAGCATGCTTTCAAGACTTGGGTGCGCAAGATTTTAGACGCTTAGAGCGACAGGTGTATTTAGAGTATGCTGTGCCTTCAAGGGCTGTCATTGCTTTGGGTGGAGGGGCTTTATTGGATGCTGAGATTGCGCGTATCACACAGACTTGGGGTGTGTGTGGTTGGTTATATGTACCGTTTCATGTGATGCACGCACGTTGGTGTATATCGCCTCCACTGCAGTTGCCACATGATCAGTGGCGTGTTGCGTATGCTGCACGTACTCGAGCATGTATGGCCTGGACGCCTCGGTGTTGGGCGCCCCAACTCCAAGAGATGTGGGCTCAAATGTTACAACTCAGTCAGGTGTGTTAAATGGCCAGCAATGCGTTCGGAACTATTTTTCGGTACACCACTTGGGGCGTGTCTCATGGGCCTTCAGTGGGGGTTGTCATTGATGGTTGCCCGGCAGGATTGCCTTTAGATGTGAAGTGTTTAGAAGTGGCTTTGGACAGGCGACGTCCAGGGGTGCAAGCCCATACTTCTCAACGCAAAGAACCCGATCAACCTGTGATTTTATCGGGGGTCTTCGATGGCGTAACGACGGGAGATCCTGTGAGTGTGATGGTGCATAATCGAGATGTCGATTCAACACATTATCAGGCATCAAAACAGTGTTATCGACCAGGACATGCAGATTACACTTACCATCAAAAATATGGTGTATTGGATCATCGTGGAGGCGGGCGTGCTTCAGCCAGAGAAACGGTAGGACGCGTCATCGCAGGCGCTGTAGCGCAGCAAGTATTGGATCGTTTAGGGGTGAAAGTTTTAACTTATGTGCGGGGTGTGGGGCCGATCGAATCTCCGATTGTTGCTGTGTCTGAATCGGTCAGTCAGTGGGCCTCAGGGGTGAATCGTGCACCTCATCCTGATCAGGCTGTGTGCCAACAGTTTGATGATTATTTAGCGCATTTAGTCAAAACGGGTGATACGGTCGGTGGGTCGGTGGGCTTTATTATCACCGATTGTCCTGTGGGTTGGGGTGATCCTGTTTATCATAAGCTATCAGCACGTTTAGCCTATGCGTTGATGAGTATTCCAGCGGCTAAAGCCTTTGCCTTAGGGTCTGGATTCGACAGTCATGCAGCACAAGGTCGATCGCATAATGATGCCATGCGATCCGATGAAGCGGGGGTGTGCTTCCAAACCAATCATGCAGGTGGGATGTTAGGGGGGATCAGCACAGGGGCGCTCATCGATGGCTTTGTCGTGTTTAAACCTATTTCAAGTGTTACAGGGGCCCAAGACACTGTGGACCATACAGGTCAAAATGCCACGTATTCAAGACCCAAGCAGGCACGTCATGATCCATATGCGATGATACGCGCTGTACCTGTGGTTTCAGCGATGGTGTCTTGTGTTCTGGCTGATGCAGCTTTAATGCAGCGTAGTGTTCAGCTGGACGGTGTAAAATGATCGATTCACTCAATGAGCAGCTGCCTGTTTGTCTGGGTGATTGGAATCAAATGCGCCCATGGTTATCGACTTGTGCTGTTCGACACTGGGTGTGCATCACCGATTCAAATGTCATGCAGACAGCGTTTTTTAAACGATGGTGGAAGGATTTTTGCCACGAACATTCAGGGTATTTATGTCGGATGCCTGCCGGTGAAGCGTATAAAAATCAAAAAATTAAAACAGATTTGGAAACAGAGCTTTTAGCGCAAGGGTTTAGGCGAGATATCGGCATTATTGCAGTGGGTGGTGGCGTTGTGTTGGATTTAGCAGGCTTTATTGCAGCGACATTTTGTCGAGGTGTACCGTGGATTGCATGTCCCACCACTTGGATGGGAATGGTGGATGTGTGCGTAGGCGGTAAAACTGCGATCAATACAGCATTTGGTAAAAATACATTGGGTGCCATTTACCCCTCGCAACAGGCCTGGATTTCATTTGAATGGTTAGATAGTTTGCCTGAATCTGAATACCGTTGGGCTTGTGCTGAAGTCATTAAAATGGCACTCATCACTGGGGTTGAGGAATTGCGTTGGTTGAAAGCACATGTAGAAGGTGTGATGCGCCAAGATCCAAAGGTTTTAAGAGATCTATTGTCTTGGGTGCTTGCAGCAAAGTGGCAGTATGTGCAATCAGATTTACAGGATCATGGGGCAAGACAGATGTTGAATTTTGGTCATACATTGGCGCATGCAATTGAGCAGGTTTCTTCGTATCGTGTGCCTCATGGGCAGGCTGTAGTCTGGGGTATGCTGATGGCTTGTCAGCTATCCATGCAGCGCTTAGGGTTAGATATCAATGTGATGGAAGCACTGATGGGGCTGGCAACAGATTTTAAATGTTTGGTGCCAATTCAAGGGTTGTGCGCTGCAACGCTCATTCAGGCGTGTTCGGGTGATAAAAAACGCACCGTCAAAGGTGCGCGTTGGATTGGCCTTCGCGCGATAGGCGTTCCTGATTGGATTGATGAGGTCAATTCAGATCACTTGCATGATGCTTTGCAGGTATTGCAGTGTTGTTCAGCCCTGCCAAATGATTTGATCACGAAGGCAACATTTGATGGTGCATTAAAATAGGGCTCAAACCCTCAACTGCTTAAGTTCTCAGACTTTCATGAATATTTAAGAAGAAATGGTTTGTTGACAGCTTTGATCGATTGTTTCACACATCCATTCAAGTGCGGTGGGGTTCCAACCACCGTCTGGCAATGATTGATGTGCAAATTGTGCAGTGGGTAAAATATGCTCGATGAGCATAGGTCTAACCGTGTGTTCGTATTGTTTCAGAACAGATTCTGTATTTCGAGCGCGTTCAATACAATCTCTTCGAATACGTCGTAGCAGGCAAATGTCTATGGGCGTGTTGATGAAAACATGACAATCACCTATTTGTCGAATGGGTTCATGTGAGAGTAATAAAATACCTTCAACCAAGATGACCGGAGCACTGTCAACTGTGAATGTCTGTGTCGTGCGTGTGTGTGTTTTGAAATCATACTGTGGAACTTCGATGCTCTGTTTGTTTTTCAATGCGTTGAGGTGTTGTGTGAGCAGGTCAAATTCAAAGGCATCTGGGTGATCGTAATTCAGCATTTCACGTTGTTCAATTGGATGGGTGGATTGATCACGATAATAACAATCTGCACGTAGCGTTTGTAAACGCTCAGGCCCGTAGAGTTGGCCGAGTTTGGAGACAAGTGCGGTCTTACCGCTGCCAGATGGTCCGGTGATCGTGATAATATAAGGGTTCATCGTGTATTCCTTTGTTTGACCAATGCATAGAGCGCACCTGTGCCACCTTGGTGCGGTAAGGCGGTGCAAAAGCCCAAGATGGCTGGATGGTGTTTCAGCCAATGGATGAGCGCAGTTTTTAAAGTGCCATGCTGACCTTTTCCATGAATGATATGGAGAATGCGTTGATTGTGTGTTTGCGCAGTGTTAAGAAAGTGATGTAGGGCTGTAGCAGCTTGATCTCGATTCATGCGATGTAAATCCAATGATGCTTCAATATCTGGTGGATGGTGGGTGGATTTGAGGGGTTTAAGTTGTACGCCATTGCGTGCAAATTGTATCGATGCATCAGGGTCAATCGGGTGGGCCATTTCATCGTAGCGCCAGGTAAAATCACTGTCTTGTTCTACAGTTGGATCTAACACAGTTTGAGGGCGTGGTGTTTTGGGTTTGTGCGGCGCGTTTAAAGGGGTGACGCTTTGCATTTCAGCCTCATAATATTGCTTATCGATGTCTTCAGGGGGATCTTGAGTTGTGCTCATTGCTCGATGGAGTCTGGAAACCAGGACACTGTATCAGGCTTAGATGTGCAAGTCGAGATCAGTCAGGTGATTCCTTGAGTTTATTCAAGAAACAGTGAGATGACATCATCTAAAAACCAGCGACCTTTATCTGTGAGTTGAAAATGTGTTGAAGTTGTGGTCATGAAACCTTTTTTCAGTGCTTGCTGGATGGGTTGTAGTGAGGGCGTGATGCCTGCAAAAGTTTGAGCTGTTTCCCAGGCGATCGGTTGCATGATACGCAATCGATTCAACAAAAACTCAAAGGGCAGTTCATGGGGTTTAATGCACGTTTGAACCTCGACTTTATTCGGGCGATCAATATATGTTGTGGGGTGGCGGTAGCGTACCAAGCGGATGTGCTCTTTGGCGTCGGTTAATTTGCTGTGAGCGCCTGCGCCAATGCCTAGGTAATCTCCAAATGACCAAATCCAACTGTTATGCTGACACATAAATCCAGGTTGACAAAATGCTGATACTTCATATTGATTAAATCCTGCTGCAGCGAGGTGTTTTTGTCCGAGTGCTGTCCAGTGTGCGCGGGTATCAGCATCAGGACGTTGAGGTGGTTTGTGTGCGAATAATGTATTGGGTTCAATGGTCAGTTCATACCAGCTAATGTGTTGGCAACCGGTTTGAATCGCACGGTCTAAATCTTTTAAAGCAGTCGCTTCGGTTTGTTGAGGCAGGCCAAACATCAGGTCAATGTTGACGCTGTTAAAATCTAAAGACAGCGCGGTTGAGCAGGCACTATAGGCTGTTTCTGCAGTATGAATACGTCCTAAAGCTTGAAGTGAAGGTTGATGAAAGCTTTGCACTCCTAGGGATAAGCGATTGATGCCTGCTTGACAAAATCCTGATAATTTTTCAGTTTCAAGTGTTCCAGGATTGGCCTCTAAGGTGATTTCACAGTTGGGTGTGATGGGCATGCTAGCGTCGATCCAGTCTAAAATTTGTTGGATTGCGCCAGGGCTGAATAAACTGGGTGTGCCACCGCCAAAAAAAATACTCACTAAAGGTGGGAAAGATCTGTGTTCAGTCGCTTGTTGAAGGTCTGTTTTCAGTGCGTTTAGATAAGCTGTTTCAGGCAAAGCGCCTTTGAGCGCATGTGCATTGAAATCACAATAAGGGCAACGACGGATGCACCAGGGCAAGTGTACATAGAGGGCGAGTGCAGCATCTGGTTGTGTGGCTAATTGTTCCATTCTGATTTGATCAAACTGAATAGCACGACATTGATAAATTCACCTTTAAAGAAACGATGTTTCCGTAGGACTGCTTCTTGAATAAAGCCTAGCTTTTCTAACAAAAGCATTGAGGGTGTATTGGTGGTGGTGGTGTAAGCTTCGATGCGTTCTGCATCCATGGTATTAAAAGCATACGTAATAATAGATGAAAGGGCCGTAGAGGTGATGCCTTGACGCCAATATTGAGGGTTTAAATCATAGGCCAATTCAAGGCGATGATGGAATCGATTCCATACTTCAAATCCACAGGCGCCCACCATGGTGTTGGTATGACGATCTGCAATTGTCCAATAAACACTGCGACGACGGTTATGTAGGTCTCTTAAAAATTGTAGTTCTTTTTTAGCAGCTTCAGGTGAGCTAGGTAAGCATGCGTCCGGAACGAACTCACGGACGCCGGGTTGATTTAAATAATGATAATATTCACTGGCATCATTAAGCTGCACATCTCGTAGGGTAAAGGTCTCATTGATAGGTAAATAGGGGAATTCCTTAAATACACGATCGCCTACGGGATCTTGAGGCTTTGAAAACATCGTTTGTCTCGATATAAATGAACCTATTTTGAAGTGTTTATCAGTGGCTGTCTAGTATTCAATGTGCTGAATGTGTTTCAAATGCAGTTTGAAGGCGTTCTGCTAATGTGGTGTGGCGTTCACCCGCGCGATCTGTTTGTGTGGCGAGCTTGATGGCGCGTCGTTCACCGACCAGCACAACCAGTTTACGCCCACGTGTGACGCCTGTATAGAGTAAATGACGTTCAAGCAGCATAAAGTGGCTCATGGCAATCGGTAAAATTACTGCAGGAAATTCAGAGCCTTGTGCTTTATGGATGGTGGTGGCATAGGCTAAGCTGATTTCATCAAGTTCATTAAACCCGTATTCAATACTGCGCGTTTCAAACAAGATATGGAGGGTCTTGTTTTCCCGATCAATGTGTTCAATGCGTCCGAGGTCCCCATTAAAGATATTTTTATCATAGTTGTTCAAGGTTTGAAGCACTTTATCGCCTACAGCAAAGCGTTGGCCATGGTATTCGATCCCCTGGTCTAACTTAGGATTTTGAGCATGTTGTAGTAATGTGTTGAGTGCACGTGCGCCCAGTGGTCCTTTTTGCATGGGCGTGAGGACTTGAATGTCTTCGATTGGATCAAAGTTAAAGCGTTTTGGAATGCGTGATTGTATGAGAGATAGAATGATTCTGTGTTGATCTTCGAGGGTGTTGGCTGCAATGATATAAAAATCACTTAATTGATCGGGGTCCCCACTGTGTGGCATACAGCCTTGATTGATTTTGTGTGCATTGAGTATGATTTGAGAATGTTGCGCTTGACGAAAAATTTCTGTTAAGCGTACGGTTGGAAGTTGTTGGCTTTGAATGAGGTCTGTTAAAAGTGCACCGGGCCCCACAGAAGGTAATTGATCAGCATCACCTACAATGAGGACGGCCATTGTGTCGTGGACTGCGCGCAGCAATTGAGTCATCAATTTAAGGTCAATCATCGAGGCTTCATCAATGATTAAGACATCGCCTACCAGAGGATTTGTTTGATTACGGCTGAAGCCGTATGTTGTGGGGTCAAATTCCAAGAGCCGATGAATGGTTTTGGCGGTGTGTTGCGTCGCAAGGTTCAGCCGTTTTGCTGCTCGGCCTGTTGGGGCGCATAAGACGATGGGAGATCCAGTGGTTTCAATGACTTTGATAATTGTTTGAATTAAAGTTGTTTTCCCCACTCCGGGCCCACCTGTGATGATGGTTACTTTATTATTTAAGGCGCTGAGCAGGGCTTGATGTTGGGAGGGAGATAAAGTGATTTTGTTTTCGATAGATTTAAGGGATTGAGGGCCTATGTGCTGTTTCCATGGAGGGGGGCCTTGTGCAATGCGTTGAAGGTGTTCAGCCAGTTCACATTCTAACGCATGTAGTTCGCTGAGAAAACAAAGACCTTGATCTTCAATCACGGTGCCTTCGCTGAATAGATGTGTTAACGCGATGGTTAAGCGTTCAGCTGGAATGGATAATAGCTTTTCAGTGCGTTGGATGAGTGCATCGGTGGGCAAAGCACAATGGCCACTGTTTGATGCGGTTTGTAAGGTATGGTAAAGGCCTGCGTAGGCTCGAATGAGGGCATCGGATTCAATGCCAATGCTTTGAGCCAGTTGATCAGCGGTTTTAAATCCGATTCCTGGAATATCGATTGCTAAGCGGTATGGATTTTTTTGAATTTGATTGACCGCTTGATCGCCATACATTTTATAAATGCGTACTGCTCGAATACTGCCTAAGCCATGGCTGTGTAAAAAAACAATGATGTCACGTACTGTTTTTTGATCTGACCAGGCAGCAACCAGTTCTTTCTGACGTTGAGGGCCAATCCCTTCGAGTTCAGTGAGACGTTCAGGTGTGGACTCGATCACATGAAAGACCTGATCACCAAAGGCTTTGACAAGCCGTTTAGCAAAATGTGCACCAATCCCTTTGACCAGGCCGCTGGCCAGATACTTTTCCATACCTTCAGCGGTTGCAGGTGGAATGGTTCGAATAGATTCTGCTTGAAATTGAAGGCCATATTTAGGATTATTCATCCAGATTCCAATACATTCAATCATTTCACCTGGACAAGGATGGATGCATTGACCTGTGATGCTAATGCCTTGAGGGTGTTGCTTGTTTTTAATGCGCAAGACGCAAAAACCTGTGTCCTCGCTATGAAAGGTGATGCGTTCAATGTTTCCAGTGAGTGTTTCTGGGTTAGGGTCCATCGTTGTCTCGGTGCTGATCAGGTTCAGTGTGGCGTATGTTGCAGGCAAGTGCAAACGTGATGCCTCTGATTTGAGGGACATCATGTATTTTAAGTGTCTTAAATCTTGGTTATTGAATGGGCTTGATTGATCTGGCTGTGCGCGCTAGCATGCTTGAATTGTCTTAAGGAGTCTTGAAGATGTCAAATTCAGTGGTGACGGTTGCAGTGACCGGTGCGGCCGGGCAAATCGGGTATGCCCTTTTGTTTAGAATTGCATCGGGTGCAATGTTGGGGCCGAACACACGCATTCGTTTGCGTCTCATTGAGTTGCCACAAGCTCTTTCTGCACTTGAAGGGGTGGTCATGGAGTTGCAAGATTGTGCCTTTCCATTGCTAGACTCTGTTGAAATAACTTCAGACTCAAATATCGGGTTTTCGGGGGTTGATTGGGCACTTTTAGTGGGTGCAGCGCCCCGTAAAGCTGGCATGGAGCGTGCTGATTTATTAAAAATGAATGGCGGTATTTTTGCCCAGCAAGGCGCAGCTTTGAATCTGCATGCTAACCCAGGGGTTAAGGTGTTAGTGGTGGGTAATCCGTGTAATACAAATTGCCTTGTGGCCATGACGCATGCGCCAGACCGTTCGCCTCAAAACTTTTTTGCGATGACGATGCTGGATCAGCATCGAGCGTGTGCACAATTGGCTGTGCGTGCGCATGTTCCTGTGAGCGCTGTGGAGCGCATGATCATTTTTGGCAACCATTCAGCCACACAGTTTCCCAGTATTGATCATGCATTGATCAATGGTGATGCAGCACGTAGTGTGATTCAAGATGAGGTTTGGTTAGAGGGTGCTTTCATCGAAACAGTGCAGCAGCGTGGTGCTGCTGTGATTGAAGCGCGGGGTGCATCATCTGCTGCATCAGCAGCCAATGCAGCCATCGATACGGTCGCAAGCATTGAAGGGGTGCGTTTGCCGGGTGTGCCTTTTTCAGTGGGCTTGTGCTCAAATGGTGCGTATGGTGCAGAGGTCGGATTGATTGTCTCTTATCCTGTGACATGGGCAGAAGGCACTTTGCAGGTGGATGCTGCCTGGCAGCACACTGAGTGGAGCCGTTTGAAGATGCAGGCGAGTTTTGATGAGCTTGCGGCTGAGCGTGATCAGGTGAAGGCGCTAGACCTCGTTTGAGTTCACTGACCTCGTTTGAGTTTACTGACCTCCTCCTTTGAGTTCACTACAGAAAGCCGTCGTTGAGCAGTCCGTTTTAAAGCGCGCCTTTTTTGTTTCTGACTGGCCTGAGGGTTTGCAAGTGTTTCGCGGTCTTTCCTATCTTTCCTATTCATACCTTCTGGTGGGTATGCCTGCAATGTTTGGCCAGATGATACAGCATGTTTTGTAGATAAACCAACGCTTTTTAATAGCTGACCTTCGAGTTCTTCTGCAGTGTATTGAGGTGGGTTCGGATTGCGTGGTGGGATCAGTGCACAAAATATGATGCTGCCGATGAATCCAATTGCGCCGCCAAGGCTTAGCACTGGCCATATGGGCGAAAGCTGTGCAGCTAAGACAGCAATACTGTGAGTGCTAAACCATGAGTTGAAGATTGCTTGGAAGGCAGTCCATGTTTGCAGGGTCAAGACGTGTTGCCATAGGACAGCTGACGTGAGGCTGATCATCAGTGCGCTCAGCGCCGTACCAATGATTATGTTGATCAATACCCGTGGTAGTTTATGAATAGCTGGCAGTGCTCTTTCTGAGTCATGCGAGAATGAGGCGAATAGGCCGAATACTAAGCCTAATGTTGCGCCACCTGCTAAGGCTGTGAGTAGCGGTGGGCTGTGTCCCCACGCCAAGACAGAGAGCAATGCCGGTTGAGTGAAATGTAATGTGGCAAAGAGTATACCACACAGTGTAGCTGACATCAGTGTATAAAAAGTGGCAAAAAACAGCATTTTTACCAGCCAGTTTTGTTTTGATTTTTGATCAGGAAATGTAGCAGATAGAAAAAATCCGGAGCATGCGCCTGAAATAGTGCCTGTAAGCACACAGGTGCCAAATAAACTTAAAAGGGCAGTATGTGCTAATGCGCCAACGACGGCTGTATTCAGCGACACCAGTGTCGTGGCGGCGATAATGCCCAGCATACAGCCTAAAAAAGTTAAGAACACAATATAGAATACACTGTCGGAGAATCTTTTGGGGGTTTGTTCGAAAATGTCCTTCCAATGTTGGATGGCTGCGTCGGATCCAAAGCCGATGGAGATGAGCCCAACAGTCAGTCCGATCAGTGCACCGATAGAGACTAAAGAGAGAAAGGGGCTCCAACCAAAAATTGAAATAGGGATCAATGCTGAGGGTAAGACATAGCCTGAAAGCACATGGCCTAGCAGTACCACGGCCACACCCATGATGCTGCTTGAAAATAGTTGTAACAATAGGGGTAATGCAGGAATGTAATCGGGCTCTTTTATGTTTTCAGATGAGTCTTTCATTACTTCGCACGTCCTGTGAAAGATGATGGCAGTATGCCCGGATTTTTTTGATGAATCAAGGTAGGCAATACTCGATGTGAATTGAGTGCCCTTTGCGGTGGATCGTCTTTGTGGCATTTAAATATGCTGGCGTAGATTTTTCGTATTAAAATCTGTTATCATACGGGTGTTTTTGACTGGGAGGCCTGTTATGTGGCAACAGTGGGTCGAGCGGTTAAGTGCAATCGATGATGCTGTGAATTTTTTTGAGACCTTTTGCGATGAGCTCTCTAATGGGTTATCTGTTGATGCTGTTTTGGTGTGGGAAGTGGTCTCTGCAGATCATGCCTTGCGTTTGATTTCAATCTCGCAAGTGGGTTATGTCCAAGATCAGCCGGTTGAGTTGTCTCCTAAAGGGTCTGTTTTTGCTCAATCACTGCGATCACAAACGGTATCATCAACTGAACATGCTGCAGGTCATGCCGTTTTTTTGAGCAATGTCAAAGCGTTGGAATTTCCGGTGACTTTGGTGGTGCCCTGGGTTAATAAGGGGCAGACGGTAGCGCTCATCAGTTTGCATCGTTGTGCTGAAGCTTTTGATGATGCTTTGACTGCGCAGGTTCAATCTTTGGCAATTTGTCTTTCAGATCTGTGTGTCAAGCGGTTGTCGAGCTTGAATCTGTCATGTGCTCAAGCCTCTGGGCGTGTTGCTGACATGCCTTTTCAAGGTTTTCCCTGTGCGCCTGGTTTAGTATTAGGCACAGGTTTTACTGTGTCTCCAGTTGCAGATCTGGAGGCTGTTTCGATGAAACCGTTACTCAATTATGAGTCTGATATGGATATTTTATCCAAAGCCGTTCAATCCGTTAAACAAGACATCAGTGCGCTCAGTGGTATTTTATCGAAAAATTTGTCGAAAGATCAGGCGGATATTTTCTCAGCGTATTCTCAAATGGTGGATCGGCATGGTTTAATGCGTGACATCGCTGAATGTATGGAAAAAGAACACTTGTGTGTTCAAAGTGCGTTAAAACAGGTTGTTTTAAAAACAATGCATCAACTTGAGTCTGTTGCAGATCCTTACTTACGTGCACGTGCAGTAGACATCCAAGATGTTGGACGGCGTATTTTAGCGTATTTGCAATCTACTCAACGTGCTCGATGTGTCTATCCAGAGCGCACCATTTTGGTGGGAGAGGAAGTCAGTTTAATGGACATTGCCAGCATTCCAGAAGGTCAATTGGTGGGTATTTGCTCTCTTGAGGGTTCGAGGTATTCTCATGTCGGCATTCTTGCGCGTGCCATTGGTTTACCCACGGTGATGGGTGTGAAAGCTTTATCCTTAGAGATGGCGGAAGGTGTAGAGATTTTTTTAGATGGATGTAATGGAGAGGTGATTGTAGGGGTCAGTGAACAACAGCAACATCGGTTACATCTTAAAATATCTGATCACCATCAACTGACAACACAAATGGCTACTTTGCGGCAAGAACCTGCACGCACCTCTGATAATTATGCGGTGTCTTTATGGGTGAATTTGGGCTTAGGCTCAGATTTACATCAAGCCTTATCAGTGCCTGCTGATGGGGTGGGGTTGTTTCGCAGTGAAGTGCCTTTTATGTTGTGTGAATATTTTCCCAGTGAATCGACACAAAGATTGATGTATCGTCAGATATTACGTGCGTTAGCGCCTAAGCCTGTCATCATTCGCACCTTAGATATTGGCGGTGATAAGCGTTTACCTTATTTTGATTTTACAGAAGATAATCCTTATTTAGGTTGGCGTGGGTTACGGTTCTGTCTAGATCATCCTGAAGTGTTTAGAACGCAATTACGTGCCATGATCACTGCAAGTGAGGGGTTAAATAATTTGCATATTATGGTGCCGATGGTCAGTCATATGCATGAAGTTAAAACCGTACGTCGGTATTTAGATACGGTGGTGGATGAATGTCTGGCAGAAGGGTTTGATGTACAGATGCCTGCATTGGGCATCATGATTGAAGTGCCTGCTGCAGCTATGCAGATTCGTGCTTTCTCAAAGATGGTGGATTTCTTTTCTGTGGGCAGCAATGATTTGGTTCAGTATATGCTTGCAGTGGATCGTAATAATGCGCGCGTGGCGCATTTATTTAATTGTTTTCATCCTTCGATTTTGCGTTTGTTGCAACAGAGTGTTGATGATGCGCATGCATGTCGGAAACATATCAGTATTTGTGGAGAATTGGCTGCAGATCCTTTGGGCGTGATTTTATTGGTTGCCATGGGTTTTGATACATTAAGTATGAGTGCAACAGGTTTGGATGCTGCAAAGTGGGTTTTACATAAATTCAGCCTTTCAACGTGTCAACAGCTGTTAAAACAAGCTTTATTATGCGATGATGCATCTGCTGTTTTGGCATTATTACATCGGGCATTTCATGCTGCAGGCATGAGCCGTTTAGTGGGGATACATGAGGAGCGTGTGATTCAATGATGCATCCAATGATTGATCCAGTTGCTTTTTACGTGGGTTCATGGGGGGTTCACTGGTATGGTTTAGCCTATATCTCTGGATTCTTTTGGGTCTGGTTTATGGGCGCTAGGGTGATTCGAAAGGAGCGCTTAAGCTGGATTTCGTGTGAGGTCTATGAAGGGGTTTTGTGTGCCTTAATGTTAGGACTTGTCTTGGGTGGACGTGTGGGGTATATGCTGTTTTACCAGTTTTCAAGTTGGCTTGCACACCCCTTGTTGGTGTTTCGAATATGGGAAGGCGGTATGTCTTTTCACGGTGCTGTGGTGGGTGTTGGCATTGCTGCCTGGATTCAAACACGCTGTCATAAACTTCAGTTTTTAGCGTTGACAGATTTAATTTTACCCTGGGTGCCTGTCGGTTTAGGGTTAGGCCGAATCTGTAATTTCCTTAATGGAGAGTTATGGGGCCGGCCTACGCATCAGGATTGGGGGGTGGTGTTCCCTTGGGTGGATGCACAACTTCGACATCCTTCACAGTTATACGAATTTGGACTGGAAGGGTTGTTGTTAATGGGGATTATGTTGTGGGCACGGCGACGTTATGTTCGACAAGGTCAGGTGACAGGTATTTTTATATTGATCTATGGTTTGATTCGATTTTCGATTGAATATGTGCGCATGCCCGATGCCCAGCTAGGGTTTTTATTTCATACAGACTGGTTGACCATGGGGCAGTGTTTATCAATACCGATGATTTTATTGGGGGGTTGTCTGTTGTATGTGAAGGCAAAACCTTCGATTGAACGTTCAAGGTTATCTGTTTAAACAGTGCAGGTTTGCGAGTGGCTTTCAGTGTAGTTGTATGGTTTTGAATCGATCCTCTAAACATCGAACCCGCTAACTTTAAAGTCTACTCATGGATAGATGCCTGAGGCCATTGCAATGATGGTTTGTATAATGTTTCTTCGATGCTTTCAACATCATATGTACTTCAAATCAATGCGTTCAAATTCAAGGGTCGTCCATGGATTGCGTGCATCAATTTAGGCAATAGATGCATCTTTGCATAAAAAATATAATTTCTTAATATAATGTTAATAAATACATGTTAATATGATTTTTGTATTTAGTTTTATATTTAGATAAAAGAGGTGGTGTCATGCTCTTGAAAAGTGAGACACAAAAAGTATTTTCAGATGCTGTTCGTACAGGGACGTTTGCTGTTGCAAATGCGCTCTTAGCGGTGGATCAAAGCGATTTAAATCTTAGGATCTGTGAAGATTTTCCAACAGACCGTGCATCACGTTTAAGTTTGGCGTGTTTTATTGCGCAAGGACAACATCAGCAGTTATTTGAAACTGATCAACAAAAACAAAACTTTTCAGAGCGTTTATTTGAAAAGACAGATGGAAAAGAAGGGCCGCCTCTCAATGCTTTAGAGCTGCTTGTGCTTAAGGGTGAGTATGATCATGCAAAGGCTGTTCTGCTGCTTGCTCCAGATCTTAAGATCAGTGAAGCATTTCCAAAAGACCGTGCATCACTGGATTGTCTTTGGCAGTTTATTTTGGATGAATATGCGGGTTTAAGTGAGCCACTTAAACAAGAAGTACCAAAGCTTCTTGATTTGCGTGTAATATCAAAAGAAGAGCGGCCCTATAATGCCTTTAATGTCTTTCTTTGCTCCAATAATGATGAGCGTTGCTTGAAGACCTTAACCCATGCATCTGAAATTGCATTACAGCCCCATCATCCAGATGATGAAGAGATGATGGATCGTGCTTTATTGCGTATCATTCAAGCACAGTTAGCGGAGATAGATACAGAGTTAGAGGTAATCACAAAAGAGAGATTGCAGGATATTATGGGTCCAGATCATCCTGTAGGTACAGAGACTCTGCGAGGTTTCATCGTAGTGCTTGCAAAAGAGACTGCTCAGCAGCAGCATTT
>JAAZZZ010000029.1 GCA_014238985.1 Gammaproteobacteria bacterium | reverse complement strand
CGACATTGTATTCATAGCTTGAAGGGGTTTTCATGTCTGCTTCGAGGGAGCCATCCATCATGACGGATGTAAAGCCTAATTGAATAGAGCGCTGGCATACAGCTGGGCTGGCACCATGGTCTTGATGCAAACACACTGGAATATGAGGCCATTCTTCAACAGCAGCAAGGACCAAAGCGCGAATAAAAGGAGCGCCGGCATACGTACGTGCTCCAGCAGATGCTTGAAGAATGACCGGACTGGCGGTCACATCAGCTGCCTGCATGATGGCGCGAATTTGTTCAAGGTTATTGACATTAAAGGCCGGGACACCAAATTGATGTTCAGCGGCATGGTCTAGGAGTTGTCGCAGGGTGATCAGCGCCATGATGGATTGCCTCCTTTGTGGGTTAAATTCAGTTCAGTGTATGCTGAATTTAAGGGCGTTGTCACGGTCAATCGTCGATTGAAAATGAATCTCCACAACTGCAGGTGGTGGTCGCGTTTGGATTTCGAACAATAAATCGAGCTCCCATGGCATCTTGCTTGTAGTCAATGGTGGCACCGCCTAGATACAGGTAACTGATGGGGTCTACTAACACGGAAACAGCGCTGGGTTGATCGTTTTCAAGCCGATCAAAGGCATGGTCATTGGTTTGTTTGTCTGGAATCAATGAGAATTTATACTGAAAACCCGAACAGCCGCCCCCTTGAATGGCAATACGAAGGTAGAGTTGCGCTAAGGCTGAATCTTCTTCCTGCTCTTCTTGAATCAATGTTGAAATTTGATGTTCAGCACTCTGTGTGAGGGTGACAGGTTCAGGCTGTAGAGTGGACGACATGATTTAGATCTCAATACAATGAAACCAAAGTATAACAGTTTTTAATCTTGAGATCATTATATGAGCCATGATGTGGTTTTCTTAATTAATTTGCATTTGGCCCATTTGGTTGTGAAAGAGAATCTTTAGATGCTTTTGCTTGTTGAGATGACGCAGACGCTGATCTTGTTCTTGTAATTCCTTCTAATAATGGTTTGTCGCTGCCTTGTTTTGGGGGTTGTATTTGTTGAGCTGTTTGTGGTGTCTTCCCACGCTGCACACACTCTATGTCCCTGTTTGTGAAGTGTGGTGTATCCGCAGCGGCATTAGGACCAGTATTAGGAGAGCCTTGCCTCTGTTTAGATGCCTGCTCCTCTTTATAAATTTTAAATCGATGTTGCCCATATTTTACAGACATTGTTATTAGGATGGAAGCTGAAATTACGGTCAGAATTATTGGGGCAACCAAAGGCGCTACAGACCCTATAACAGGTAATGCGGTAAGAGATAATATCGAGCTCATTGCGACAGCGGCCGCTGCAATAATCAACATGAATCCAATAGAGTGCGGCCATGATAAGATGCTTAGAGAGCCTTTGTGTGGCTCAAGACCAAATGCAAGAGCACAGAGTGTCGGTGCCCAAAAGAGTTTTGCTATGTTTATCAAGATAGCCGCTATTGTTGGAATGGCAGCGGGCACCGCTATAGCATAAATTGATAGGCTAAGTATTGCGATCGATGCTATGAATGCGCCTACTTTTGCGCCTTCTTTCAAGGATTCTCCAATGCCTGGCCCAATTTCTTCTGGCGGCCTAGCGAACTCTGCTGGGAATTCTTCTAGTGTTGGTTCTGTTGCTCTTGATGCTGTTGCTCTTGATTCTGTTGCTCTTGGCATGATTTTTCCTCTAATTTAATTGAATTCATTTTCAGTATAGTTGTTGTGCTAAATTTATGTTGTTTAAGTAATAATGATATAAGCACAATAAGCTTAGTATATCAGGTTAATATTAAGAAATTCTTAAATGCATGTTGATTCATTGATAAAGTTTATTATGAGGGGGAAGAGTTGCTAGATTCTTGTGTGTGGGAGCCTGCTTCGCTGCTCTGTATCTTTTTGAGAGGAACAGCAGCTGATTGGAGCAGCGAAAGATCAGTATCAGACAGGCCATTACTCTGCTGTACGCCAGGGACAGCATCCTCAATAGGAGGAGCGGCATTGGAGGTGGCTGTTGATTGGGAGCAGGTATCTGTTGTCGATTGTTCTCTTAAGGTAGGCACGTCATTCATTGGTGTTGTTTGATTTGCTTCTAGCGCTTCTGCCGATACGTCGAATAACTTAATATCTTTAGAAATTTTTGAACAATTATTATACAGTACTAGCATTTTGACTATAAGATTTACAGAACGTTGAGTTTCAATGATTTGAAGTGCGTAGGGTTCGCATGGTATAAGTGTTTTTGTATTCAAACCCTAGGGAGCATGAGTGGTACAGCAGTTCAATGCGTCTGTGCAGGCCATATTAAAGGCATCAGAGGATTTTGACTGGGACCGTATTCAGCCAGAATGTGTGATGCCGGTATTAACGCAGCTTGTTGTCAGTCATCGTGCGATGGTGTCAACAGCGCTCAGTATACCTGATCCAAATTGGGATAATACTTTGAGTAAGCTGTCTGAGCTCGATGGCGTTTTAGATCGCTTTTGGTCAATTGTGTCGCATTTGCGGCATGTCGTATTTACGTCTGCTTGGGAAGCAGCTTACACACAGGCCCTTGCTTTAATCACTCAATACAGCTTAGAGCGTTCATTGGATCCTAAACTTTTAACAGTGACGCAAATATTAGCTGAACGGGCAGAAACACATGAGGCGGTTAACCCTGCACGCTATGCCACAGTACAGCTGATGTTGCGTGACTTTAAACTCTCGGGGATGCTATTACCCAGTGCTCAACAATCAGAGATCAAACATATTACAGCACAATTGTCTCAGTTGAGCGCGCAAATTAGTACGCACGTTTTACGCGCAACAGACGCAACTCAGATTTGGGTCAGGCATGCTCACAGCCTAAAGGGGCTTGTGCCAGATTGTATTGCACAGGCACGTGTGCGTGCTCAAAATCAAAAACGTGAAGGATGGTGCTTGTCGATTGAAGATTCAGATTATATGGCTGTCATGCGTACAGCATCTGAACGTCGATTACGACGGCGTGTGTTTCAAGCGTATCGTACACGTGCTTCTGAGCATGCACATGTAGCAGGGGATAATGGCCCTTTATTGGTTAAAATGTTGCAAGGGCGTCAGAAAGGCGCAAGGCTTTTAGGCTTTAAAACGTATGCACACCAGGTGCTTGAAACACGCATTGCTGGGGGTGTTGATGACGTGTCTGCTTTTTTGGATGGTTTAGCACAGCGTATTGATCGAAAGGCACGTTCTGAGTGGTTAGATTTGAAGAAATTTGCTTCGAAGCATCTGGATATTAAGCGTCTTCAGCCATGGGATACTGCTTATGCATTGACGCAATTTGAAATGCATACATTGGGGTTTGACCCTCAGGCCTATCGTCCTTATTTCCCTTTAAGTGCTGTTTTATCTGGATTACATGAAATTGTGCAAACTGTACTGGGGCTTCGCGTGACCATTGAACCTTGTGCGGCCTGGGTGCCAGGGGTTCAGTGTTGGCGTATTGAAGATCCAGAAAAAGGGATTGATGCACGCTGTTGGATTGATTTGTTCGCACGTCCTGGCAAGCAAGGCGGTGCTTGGATGGATGAGTGCCAAACACGTTGGCGTCAGAGCAATGGTGAAGTGATGCAGCCGGTGGCTTTTTTGACGTGCAATTTTATGCCACCTACTGGACAAGAGGAAGCTCAACTGACGCATGATGAAGTCCTCACTTTATTTCATGAATTTGGGCACACCTTGCATCATTGTTTGTCTGAGGTGGATGTTCCAGACGTCTCGGGTATTTCGGGTGTTGCTTGGGATGCTGTTGAAGTACCGTCACAGCTGTTTGAATGTTGGTGTTGGACCCACGAAGGTTTATCGCGTATCAGTCGACATATTAAAACCGGCGCACAGTTGCCCGACAAAATGATTACAGCATTACAGCAGTCTAGACAGTTTATGGCTGCCACGGGTTTAATGCGTCAAGTGGCTTTAAGTCAATTTGATTGGCAGTTACATATTCAACCGAAACAGTGGACCCCTGATGCAATTTATACACTTTATCAGCAGGTGATGCGGCGATATACGCAGGGGCCCGTATGGTTGAAAGACCGTATGCCGGCTGCGTTCACACATGTTTTTTCAGGTGGGTATGCAGCAGGTTATTACAGTTATTTGTTTGCTGAAGTCATGTCGGATGATGCATTTTCTCGATTTGAAGAAGAAGGCCTGTTTAGTCAAACCGTGGGCCGTGCGTTGCGGGACACTATTTTGAGTCAAGGTGCTGTTAAGCCTGCAGATCAGTTATTTGAGGCATTTAGAGGGCGGTCGCCCTCAATTGAAGCCTTGTTGAAACATCGGGGGTTGCTTGATGCAGCATGATCAAGCTAAAGCGGCAGCTGCACGTGCTGCGTTGAAGCATATTGAGCCAGACACCATTGTAGGGATCGGATCAGGTTCGACTGTGCATCATTTTATTGAAGCCTTATCGATGCAGCGTGGTCACATTGAGGGGGCGGTGGCCACGTCTGTTGAAACAAAACGACGCTTGGAAGCTGCAGATATTCCTGTTTATGATTTGAATAGTGTCGATGGTGTGCCTGTGTATGTAGATGGTGCAGATGAAGTCGATCCCAGTGGGGCGTGCCTGAAGGGTGGAGGCGGGGCCCTCACACAAGAGAAAATTGTGGCAGCTGTGGCTGAGCGTTGGATCTGTATTGTAGATGAAAGCAAATGTGTTCAACGTTTGGGGGCCTGTCCATTGGCGATCGAAGTGATTGAATCTGCGCGCAGCTATGTAGCACGTGCTTTGGTTGTTTTAGGTATGAATCCTGTTTATCGAGAAGGATTTATCACAGACAATGGGCATATTATTTTAGATGCATACGATTTGCCAGTTCAGCCATTGATTGAGCTTGAACAGACTTTAAATCAGATCACAGGTGTGGTGTGTCATGGGTTATTTGCAGCACGTCGAGCCGATCAAGTGATCGTGGGACATGCAGAGGGGCACACGCATCTACTGTTACCCTAAATGTTATAATGTATAGCATGATTTGAGTCTGCTATACCTTGGATGTTCAAAAATGAAATCCCCCCATGATTGGTTTCGGTGAAGGTGAATGATTCTTCTTTGTGCTTTTTAGTCGTGGGCGAGGGGTGCACGTGCCCTTGTATTCTGTGCTTGTGGGTAGGCCGACCGGCTTGCCTGGGGTCGTAGTATTTTGTGTGGTGCGCGTCAATTTCAAACAAATCGATATCATGAAGGGCATGCTGTATATGATGGGCATCAGCATGATAGGTGTGTGTGATGATGTGAGTTTAAATTTTGTCAAGATTTCTAGCCCATATAAACAAAAAATAGCAAGATGAGACAGCTCTAATTGAGAAGGTTGTGTGATGCGCAGTATTCGGCTATTGGGGTTGTGGATGCAGTGTATTCTTAAGTTTTTTGCCACATTGATGATTTGAGGGCAACAGAGGATCGTCGAGAGTAAGATACATACAGCAGAAGCTGTGTGTGAATATGATAGAGCAGGGCGTATATTTTCGAGTGTTAATGCGGTGCTTATCGTCAGAAAATTAAAACAATGTATTAAAAAACTGTTTGCATTGGCGTGACCAATGATCAGTGTAGTGATGGGGGGTGGTGCATGTGGATCGAGCCATCTGATTTGAAGGTAGTGCATTTTGAGATACGTCAAAATCCAAATTGTTTTGATTTGAGTTTGAGGACGAAGGGTTGTTAAAGTTTTCAAGGTTCTCAAAAGCCCAGATCCTTCATATATAGTTCAAATTTTCCGACAAAGGAAAGTGTGAATCATGTGTAAAATTCAAGGCGTTTGCTTAGATTAAATTTGGGTTGTGTATTCCGTATCATCTGCTAAAGGTGCACAACCACGCTGAGATTTAGGCGCTGAAGCCGGAGATCTAGCAGTGCTAGAAGCAGGACCTAGGCTTATGTTGGTTGATGGTATAGGGTCCTCTGTGCTGTGCTTGTGCATGATGTATGATGATATCACCGAAGCTGTATTGATGAGTGCCATGATAGCAATGGACACTTGAGGGCTGACGATACTGATAGAAAGTGCTGTCAGAAGCGTCAGTAGAGGCACTAAAGAGATGTGGGTGTGAGGCTTTTTGGATGAGGGGCTTTTGATGCTGTCTTTGATTGTTTTTTGAGGGGTAGCGAGCATGAATGGCCATAGAAGCGTGGCGACAGACAGTAAGGCGCAGGCAGCGCATGTTCCCCAGAGCATGTTCGGTGGCAGTGGAATGAATAAACTGAGTATGAAAATGATTGCTGTGCCCAAAATCATCGCGACGGTTAGATAACCTTCTATTTGTGTGCGCATACCAAAATCGAGCGTAGGCACAGTTCGCATGTTTGCTAATGTGGCTTTTAATCTGGGTGTAATGGGTTTTAAAGAGATTTCTATGTGTGTTGTTTTTTGTGCTATCTCCATTGAGAAGGGAAAGTAATCTTTCATCAAATTTCCTCCTTGAAATGTACTGTTAAGGCTAAAGTTTTATAGATGCTGTGTCAATCATTTTGGCTGAATCAAAGGGATTGAATCGCTATAAATGTGCTCGATTTTTTGCTTGCATGATCTTAGGTTTCAGTGATCAGGTTGCAATAATGCAGACTTCATCCATAGGGATGTCCCACGGGTCAGTTTGCAGTGTTGGGCATATTTGCACATCATAGATCAAGCCGATCAGCCACGGGCGTTGTGTGCTTTCACTGAGGCAAATATCATAAAAGCCTTTACCATAGCCCAAGCGGTTGTTGTGTGCGTCACACCCTAAACACGGCACCAGCAAGCAATCGAGTTGGTCAGCAGATACAGCCTCAGTTGTCATAGGTTCAGGAATGCCTTGAGGGTTATTTTGCCAGAGTGTGTCATGTGATCGCAGTCCAAATCGTAATGAGCGACCGTAGCAGATCGGAAAGTAACAGTGTTTTTTGAGCTCTAAACAGGTTTGAAGAAAAAGCTGTGGACTGAGTTCGTGATGATAGGCATGGTAAAAGCCAATGTGTTGTGCATTTGAACAATGCAGGTTGTTTGAAAGGGCCTGATTTAACTGTTGTGTGCCTTGAGCACGTTGTGAGGGGGTGAGGGCTTTGCGTTGGCTTAATAGCTGCGTGCGGAGCGTTTGTTTTGTGACAGACACAATATTTGATTGCCTCAGTGTTGATGATTAAAGCGCCGCGGTGTTGCCGGGTGGCTTGGATACAGAATCCAAAAGGCCAAGTGGGCGTCTGAGGTGCAGCTTCAGCCTCTCCTACGATGAGGATATGGACAACGGCCACACACATGTTCTGCCCGGGGTTGTTAATATCGATTCTAGATCAAATACACACCGGCACACAACGCAGCGTATAGGGAGTATAGTGTAGTTTATTCGGTAGGTGTTACGGATTTTAGGATTTTTTTCTCTAAAGCTGAAATAAAATGGCTCAGATCTTGAATTTTGGTATGATTATTGTCTCGATGTTCTAGCAGTTCATAGGCCAGGTTGAGTGCGGCCATCATTGCAATGCGCTCAGAACTGATGGCATTTCCACTGTCTTTAATTTCTTTCATTTTTTGATTGGCTAATTGAGCGGATTCCTTTAAAGCGGGGACTTTGTGTTGAGGGCATTTGATGGTCATACATTGACCGAGTATTTCAACAGTCACATCGGTTTGTGGGCGCTCGGTAGTTGAATTCATCAGAGTTCCTCTTTCAATTGTTGAATGATGCGTTTGACCTGTTGGCTGGCTTTTCGATTTTTTTCCATTAAAATTGCACGAGAGCAAGACATTTCTGAAATTCGACGTTTCAAAAAGCGATTTTCTTGCCTTAAGATATCCTGATGATCGATTAAACGATCGATGATGTATTCAATTTTTTTTAAATCATCTTGAATAGGTGTTTTCACTTCCACCATAGGCTTCCTCCCCATTTTGCCTGATACGCGCTCTTGATCCATGAGCGGTCGAAGAGGACATCATAGAAGCAGCTTAGACCGAGGTCAATGTTCTGGGGTGAAAACTTACCATTGATCTTGGGGGCGGGGCGGGCTGTGCGTTTCATGAATGACTTGAAAGTTATTGACTTTTAGGAGATTTCCTGTATAATATTAAAGTTTTTTATAAAAAAAAGAGACTTTCTATGCCTAAAACTAAGATACAAGTTGCGCAACAGCAACAGCAACAGCAACAGCAGCAGCAGCAGATGCAATCTGTGTTGCAGGCTCAAGTATCAAAATTTGCGTCAGAAGCATTTCGTGAGAATGGGTGTCGTGTGTACACAACGCCTGTTGATATTGCTATTTTTCTGCTTGAATCTTATAAAATCGGTGAATTTTTAGCATT
>JAAZZZ010000299.1 GCA_014238985.1 Gammaproteobacteria bacterium | reverse complement strand
TCTATCAAACTCCTATTAAAGATGGTGATAAGGGCTACGAGGAAGTTCGCACATATTATGGGAATTACTTACAGGATCATGCTTTTGGCGCTAATCAAGCTCGTTGGGATAAAGCCAAGCAGCTATATAAAGATGGTTACACCCTTGGGGATCTCGATTCACAGGATCCGAAGAAAAAAACACCCGAGAAGAGAGCGCTTGCTTTTCTGAATGCATCAGAGTCTATACTCGATGCAGAAGTTAAGAGCAATAAGCATTTAGAGAAAACATATTTATCAGATGCTTGTACAAATCAATGCGCAGAGAATGTTAAGCGTTTATTTACGCCTCCCCAAGATCAATCTGAATCAACTGAAACAGATCAAATAAATGTTCCAATCGCAGATGAACGTGTGCCTGACGCATTATTTGATGCTTCTATTCAAGAATACAGCAAGGTCTTTGTCATGATTGCTGCAAATGCTGATCGTCCTGGGGGTGGTCTATGGTGGGGAAATGCCCAAGAA
>JAAZZZ010000298.1 GCA_014238985.1 Gammaproteobacteria bacterium | reverse complement strand
GATATCGAAGCGGAGCTATAAAAAAGAAGTTCCCTTTACCGCACGTGCAAATGTTGTATTCAACGGGAGTGGAATACAACATCTTGTATTCAACGGGTGAAATAAAGCGTTTATCTAATGAAAAGTATCTAACATGTATGTAATAAATGCAGGTACTCCGCTTGTCAAAGGTTCAATGATGCATACATGTTCTTCATAATGCACAATTTCATTGTTGTGAGTAGATTCTGCAGGCTGATAATTCTACTTTCATTTTAAAAAAGTTCTAATCACAATGAGTTGAGACACATTACCTAATTTATGACTAGCGGAGTACCTGCATTAATAATATACAAATAACATTTGTAAATTTTGTGCAAAATTATTGTGTTTTAAAAAAGTTCTAAAACAGGTACTCCGCTACTTATAAATTAAAATAAAATGCCTATTTTTCGTTAAAATCATGATTTGTTCCATAAATTATGTCATTTTAATAAGCTTTTACACTTCATTGAACTGTGGTTCTGTCT
>JAAZZZ010000297.1 GCA_014238985.1 Gammaproteobacteria bacterium | reverse complement strand
AATTTATGTCTACATTTGAAACCCATTGATAGTACGGATGTCCACGTTGAGCTTCATTCACTCCGAAAGAGCTGTGTGTATCAAGCCTTGAAATAATTAACACTTCCCAGATCGTAACCACTAAGGACACACTTCCCAGAAAGTCAAAAGGGGTATGCAAATCAGTTTTGCCTTTGATTTTTGTTTGGTTGAATCAAAGTAATCGAATCTTATCAGACAGTTGCGTACATAGCAGTTCTATCGTACCATACTAGATTTGTGCTTCCCTTCGTATGATTGACTTTATGGATGGCTGTGATGTTCGGTCCGTTTAAGCATTGCTGGCTCAGAAAAGGATTGCCTCGCTCTGAGCTGCATTACCGATGGTTTCTACGTCTGGACGCATTGAGAAGATTGAGTTCGGCCCTGCAAAAGTC
The DNA here is from genome assembly GCA_014238985.1 of Gammaproteobacteria bacterium. Taxonomy (GTDB): domain Bacteria; phylum Pseudomonadota; class Gammaproteobacteria; order Comchoanobacterales; family Comchoanobacteraceae; genus UBA729. Next base: position 100 of record JAAZZZ010000297.1, on the reverse strand, counting down.
CCGTGGGAGGCGACAAAAACGAAAATACCGTTGATGAAGTATATCAAAATCAAGTGGAACACTGGCAAGGAGACTAAAATAAAGGATCCCTACATTCTTG
>JAAZZZ010000296.1 GCA_014238985.1 Gammaproteobacteria bacterium | reverse complement strand
CATTAGCAGACGGTACAATCTTCTTAGGGAAGAGTATTGGCTACCACGGCGAGACCAATGGAGAAATAGTCTTCAACACTTCCATGACTGGATATCAGGAAATTCTCACTGACCCCTCTTATGCCAGTCAGATTGTTACTCTAACTTACCCTCATATTGGTAATACCGGAATAAATTCTCAGGATGTTGAATCAAATAAAGTTTGGACTTCAGGCTTAGTTATTAAAAACCTTCCTATTTATGCAAGTAATTGGAGAAAAGAAAATAATCTAACCGAATATTTAATTTCCAACAAAACTGTAGCTATTTCAGATATAGACACAAGGAAACTAACTTCAATAATTCGTAATAGAGGAGCTCAATCAGCAGCTATCACGGCAGGAAAAAATGTTTCAGAAGAAAATTTACCTGTTCCTTCTACAAACTCTCCACCTAATGCTTGAGCTGGTTGAATTCTTCCTAATCTATCTACAACAGAAGATAAAAAAACTTTATATTGATTTGGATTTAAACTTTT
>JAAZZZ010000295.1 GCA_014238985.1 Gammaproteobacteria bacterium | reverse complement strand
AAACGCTTAGGCATCACCTGTGTCATAGATCCTCTCTCGAAAAAATTACTGGGTGTTTTTACAGATGGTGATTTAAGACGAGCGCTTGATCGTGGCACTGACCTACATGCAACACAAATTACAGAAGTGATGACCACATCAGCCCTCACCACTGCCCCTAATATGTTAGCCACTGACGCACTCAAAATGATGCAAGAACATCGCATCACTGTACTGGTTGTTACGGATGCAGAAGGCCTCACAATTGGTATTGTGCATTTACATGATGTATTACCGATCGGCGTGGACCCCCTCGTATGAATGCTATTGTATCTTGGCAAAAAATCCGTTGCCTGATTTTAGATATTGATGGTATTTGTACAGATGGCAGCCTACAGTATACTGCATCGGGCGAATCAACCAAAACCTTCCATGTTCACGACGGTCAGGGTATTCGTGCATTACGTCATGCACAGATTGAAGTGTGTATTATCAGTGGACGCACGCACCCAGCAGTGACACGTCGCTTCAAAGAACTCA
>JAAZZZ010000294.1:427-536 GCA_014238985.1 Gammaproteobacteria bacterium | reverse complement strand
CACCTACATCATCGCTGATAGATGATACTGGAGTTGGCTGGTATGGGTTTGTAATGTCTATGATTTGAACACCATGATCACTATTTGATGCCACTAGTGCATACGTTGA
>JAAZZZ010000294.1:0-417 GCA_014238985.1 Gammaproteobacteria bacterium | reverse complement strand
TATTGGATCAGAGGAGACAGTTACTGTTGCACGGTATATTGCGTCATTTGTGGTTACAGACGGTATTTGATCTAGGTTTGTGAACTGGGTTGTATGAGATACGATCGTATCATTTACTTTAAAATCGAGTGTTAGCACATCGCCTGCTTTAGCGTATGCAGGATTTGAATTACTGCTCTCAAATGTAAGAGGATAATTTAGGTTTATGAATTGAACGCCGGCATCAGAACTAGATGTCGTTATGGCATATGGTAATGAGCCGATGGTGGTGGTGGTGATAAAGTTTACACCAGCTAGTTCCGTATAGCCACCTACATCATCGCTGATAGATGATACTGGAGTTGGCTGGTATGGGTTTGTAATGTCTATGATTTGAACACCATGATCACTATTTGATGCCACTAGTGCATACGTTGA
>JAAZZZ010000293.1:289-540 GCA_014238985.1 Gammaproteobacteria bacterium | reverse complement strand
TTGGGACATGACGATCTCTCTTCAATTGGCTGTGGCCCGATGCACCGCTCGCGGTTTGATCAATGGAACGGCTGCTGCTGACTACAGCGAGGTCATCAGTCTCCACCGAATGATGCAGCTTGAAGGTGAAACGGTTCTTGCTGCTGGATTGTTGGCGCTGGCCCGCTCATTGAATCCATCTGGGGCCATGCGTGATGTTTCAGCCCATGCACGTCACCCGTTGGCTAAGCCACATGCTTGAGCCTTCGGGC
>JAAZZZ010000293.1:0-279 GCA_014238985.1 Gammaproteobacteria bacterium | reverse complement strand
GACCTGGACCTGGACCTGGACGTGGAGTGGTTCAGTCGAAGAACGGGTTTCAGACGAATGATTAGAGACGAGAAGCTGGATCGAACTGTGGTTTGAAACGGGTTGACGCAGTTTCTTGATGTAGCAACCAGCTTTGGAGTTGGGTCACGCACGCATCGGTTGATTCATAGGGAAGAACGTTGCGCCCATCAATACTTGCGCTTACTGCATTCGGCAGCTGCTGCGCATAGGCGTGGATACGTTCTTGAGCATCATCCCAATTCTTGGAACGGCCGATAC
>JAAZZZ010000292.1 GCA_014238985.1 Gammaproteobacteria bacterium | reverse complement strand
GTGTATTTTTTAAAAATATTAGGAGTTGGTAGGCTCTGTAAGAGATGAGCTGTTGGGCGTAAAACCTAATGACCGGGATTGGGTGGTTGTAAATTCTAGCCCTGAAGAGATGGAGAGAGAAGGATTTAAACCAATTGGAAAAGATTTTCCAGTATTTTTACATCCAACGACAAAAGAGGAATATGCTCTGGCAAGAACTGAGAAGAAGTCCGGGGTTGGGTACAAGGGTTTTAAATTTTATTTTGATTCAAGTGTTACCCTTGAGGAGGACTTGGTAAGGCGAGATTTTACAATCAACTCTATCGCCAAAGATCAGAGCGGCAAAATTATTGATCCATACAATGGCTTATCGGATTTAAAAAATAAAATATTTAGACACACCTCCTCTGCTTTTGAGGAAGACCCTTTGAGGGTTTTAAGATTTGCAAGATTTAAAACTTACCCACAGTTGCAATTTTTTAATCCCCATGAAAACACTATCAAGTGTTTTAAGAAAGTCGCTGTATCAAATGAATTGAAGGCACTTTCTCCTGAAAGAGTATG
>JAAZZZ010000291.1:260-547 GCA_014238985.1 Gammaproteobacteria bacterium | reverse complement strand
TCCCAATTTACTAGTTTTTTATCTTTATAGATTAAATCTTTATTATATAGATCAACGAATACTTTTATTACTGATTTTGAAAGGTTTTCATCCATTGTAAAAGCATTACGAGACCAGTCACAAGAACACCCAAGTCTTTTTAATTGATTAACAGTCAACTGCTCTACCAACTGAGCTACCGAGGAATATAAAAAACTCAACTTACTTTTTTTTAGAACTAAAACAAGATTTTTTTTGGAGGCAACGCCCGGAATCGAACCGGGATACAAGGATTTGCAATCCTCTGC
>JAAZZZ010000291.1:0-250 GCA_014238985.1 Gammaproteobacteria bacterium | reverse complement strand
TGTTTTGACTAATAGCTTCAGATGCCTTTTTATATTAAATATTTCTCATTAGTCTATTAAATAACGATCTAAATTGATTATTGTTAATTTAGATTATTAAATTATAAACTTTAAACATACATGAGTAACGATAAATATATACATTCTGATGTTGAGGATAGAATTTATTCTTATTGGGAAAAAAATGAACTTTTTAAACCAAAAGAAAATACAAAAAAATTTTCAATAGTAATTCCTCCACCAAATGTAA
>JAAZZZ010000290.1 GCA_014238985.1 Gammaproteobacteria bacterium | reverse complement strand
AAAACATCCAAGCCCCTGTTCCTACTACTGATAAAATTCCTGCTATTAAAGGCATATTATTTTTTTAACAATTTGATTACAACTAGAGTTGTGCAGATTGCGAGTATCCACCAAATCCAAGTTGCGCTTGTTACGACTGCAAGCGCAATCCCCACAACCAAGAAGATTAAAAATTGATTGAGGGTCATGGGCTCTACAGGTGGTTCTTCATTCTGAATGCAACCCGGCGCTCTTCAATCTGTGATCGAAGCTTCCGGTTGATCCTGGCTTGGGAAACGGACAACCAGAAGGTCTTCACCTGTGATGGAGCCATTGGCGTCAAGAAGTTCAGGATGGGTGGTCAGCAAGCCTGTGCGGTCTGTGCGACGTGTTGATTTGGCTGGCCCAGAGCTCAAGCGCATCATCCGGAAAGCCTGAACTAACAGAAAGACAAAAACGGATCCATAGACCAAGGGGAAAAGCGCAGAAAGCATGACATAAAACCCTTTTGTTACGAAACGTTAACGGGTTTCTTGCTGATTCGCGTTTCTGAATCAGCTGGAAACTGGAAGTTTCCTTG
>JAAZZZ010000028.1 GCA_014238985.1 Gammaproteobacteria bacterium | reverse complement strand
ACACCGGGCTTAAAGGCTCCAATCGCTGTTCCAGAGTTCATTGCTGCAGCATAGACTGAATCAAATACACTATAATATCAATACGTTAATAAAAATAATTTGGTGGTAACCCTATGCCCAACAATACAACACTTTACCTTCAAGCAGGCGGCACTAAAGGTGCTACACATGCAGGTGCGCTTAAAGAGCAGCAGGATAATGGTTCCTTCGTTCAGCCTAAAACATGCTGCGGTACTTCTGCTGGTGCTTTGGTTGGTTCTTTAACAGCAGCTGGTGTCGCTGGAGATGAAATACTGGCCTTGCTTGAAGCGACAGACTTAAATAAATTTTCACCTGCCAATCCAGCGCAAAACAGAAGGCTATTTGAAGCCCCCTTAAGAAAAACAATTGCAATGTCTGTTCTGCACAGATTAAAAGATGAGAAGGGTGATTATAAGACACCTGAAGCATCTCAAGCAGCAAGATCAGCACTGATGCAACAAGCATTGAAGTCAGATCATGAAATAGTTGGTCCTGCAGGTAAGGCCAGTACTATAGCTAAGACGCTAAAGGGGCTATTTAGCTCTCATACTGCGATGTTAGAGACATCAAAAACTGGTGCGCTAGCCGATGCATCATTCGACGAATTATTTGCACTTCAAGAGAGAAGTTTTGCTGAGGTAAGACCTGGCGACACCTCTGAAGAACGAGCTAACAACCTGTTGATTGCATTAGAAGCATCCATTGCGCCTTCTGGAGCGCTAGCACCTGAACCTGTGAATATAACCTTTGCTGATTTAAAAGATCTACAAGAACTACATCCCAATCAATTTTCAATGCTCAGCACACTTGCTGCAACAAAAAATAACGATCCTTTGATTTCAAATCATGTTTTCACTCCAGATGAACCAATCTATGCTGCAGCAATGAACTCTGGAACAGCGATTGGAGCCTTTAAGCCCGGTGTATCATCCGTCAAATCTGATCAAGACAGTCAAGAAGAAGTATTTGATGGAGCAACAGTTGCAGAATTGCCCGTTTTTATAGATCCCGACACCAGTCAGGCCGCATTAGATTTCGTAAACGCAGAAAACCCTGCGCTTGGAAATTCGGACGCTCATAAACGTGAAGCTATGCAGAAAATGTATAAAGACCATATTTCAGATGGCATGGACCCTGAAAAACATCAAAATTCTGAATTTTTCGTCTTTAGAGAGCAGGGTAACGCAATGGATCAAGCCATGGGTGTTCTCGATGAAACTGTTCTTTCCAGAACCCGTCAAGCTGGGGCTGCGGATACTTCTGCTGCTCAGATTGCTCTCGAGACTGATGAGATTTCTGGCATTCAAGAGCCGGATGATTTAGCAACACAAGCAGCATTTGCAGTGTCAAGAGCACTTCCAGAATCATCTGCTTTCGGAACTTCAATCACAGCAGAAATGTATCGTGAAAATTCAACAAAAACTGCACAAATGCTTGCTTCATGTGTAAGCAACTCTGCTGATCCTGTCGCACAACGTCAACGTATTATGGATTTTAATACAACTGGTGCTGTAAAAGGTTTAGTTGACCCTGAGGCTATAGGAAGGCTCTCTGAAATAGGTCGTCAGCGAGCGGAACACCCCCCTACACCTGCGGAGGAGGTCTCGGGTGGCCTTGACAGCTTCATTATGATGGAGGATTATTTCAACGCCGAAACACCCTCAGATGAAAGTGAATCACCACAAGCAGGCCTCGATGCAACGAGAGAAGGATCTCTTAGTCCTGTTTTTAGGGATCCCGAGGATCCCGATATTGGTGCTGATCTGGAGGAGAGTTTACAAGCAGCAGGCAGTTGTATTGTTGAGCAATCCACAACCTCACAAAACCATGATACAGTGCAAAAAACTCCAAGCTTAGGAAAGGCAGATCAAAATTCAAAATCTTCGAAAAATGCGCCGCCTGCAAGTAGCACAACACCAACACCTTCAATGTAATTTAGCGAAACCATAGTCAAGCTTTAAAATAGTAGATTAAGATATAATTGACTCAGTGATTAAAATAAAAATCTGTTCATTACCTCAACGTTAGCTGATGATTTTTACTCCAATCAAAACCCATAATAATAATGATGTAAATAAATATGTTACAAGATCTTCTTTAGGCTTAACATTAAGTTTTTAAAATCACTTGAGCCCCTTATGATCCGCACCAAGTGATGCGCTGAGTCAACTGAGAGCTGCTTGGCATAATAAGGCACAATTGAGCGCGCCTGCAGTCGAACTGTCTCACAGGACTCTAGCTGGCTCAAGTCCTCCAAATGCTGCTTCAACCACCGCACAGATTGCTTAAGACTCAAGCTGCCCAGCTCACCTTCAAGCGGCCCTGATAGATAATGAATCCAGTCAGGGCGCCCCATAGACCCACGGGCCACCATTGCATGGGCGCAACCTGTCTTGTGAAGCAGGGCATGAAGAGATTTTGGACCAGAGATACCCCCATTTAAAATCAAGGGAATGCCTTTGCAGCGCTCTTTAAACAGCGCCACCTGACCCCAGGAACAAGGCACCGAGTAATCCTCACGCCAATGGCGGCCATGAATGACAAGTGCATCGACACCTGCTGCCATTACAGCCTGAGCCACAAGCAGATTGTGACGCTCATTCGAGCCTCCATCAATACGGATTTTAGCCAATAAAGGCAATTGTGTAGCAGAGCGCATGGCACTTAAGCATTCATAGAGCAGTTCTGGGTATGCGAGCAGGGCAGAACCATGCCGTTTTTTTCGAATCTTTGCCTTAGGACACCCCACATTAAGGTCAATACAGTCTGCACCCATCGCTGCTACAATAGCAGTGGCTTCTGCCAAGGCCTTCGGATCACAGCCTGAGAGCTGATAACATAACTTCACTTCATCAGGGTGACGCGAAGTATATCGATTGAATGCACCATGTTCGATGCAAATTTGCTTTGCTGGAAGCATTTCAGTGTAGCAAAAAGCTGGCTGAGAATGCTGCCAAACCAATCGACGAAAGGGCGCACAGGAATAACCCGCCAGTGGCCCTTGAACGATACCACTTTTAAAATTCACCCCCCTTAAAATCAATGGCGCTAACACAGAAGATCCTTTCAAAGCTCAGAATGATAAGATTATGTGCTCAAAAATAAGCTGGCAACTAAAACTCTAATAAAATAAATACATCAAATCATTTAGATTGAATCATTGAAAGCCTTCTGACAGCTCAATCTTAAGAAGCAAATAATAACAATGAGCCCAGATAAGGTGATCAAGGCCGTTTGAAGATACCAACCCATCAATGCCCAACAAGACAACCCAAGGGTCAGTGACAATCCATCGTCTCTATGTTTTTGAAATTTTTCATTGATGATATGAGGCGCATGCGCCGCATCATCTGAAGCAGAGATTGCATTTCTGAAAGCAATCAAGCGTCTCAAAATAAATGAGGCTATAAAAATCATTAAAATCAGCACAAAAAACGCCAGCCAATCAAACGGAAAATGCAGCAACAAAGGACCCTGAAGGCTTGTTAGCAGCGCCTTATTATCATAAATAAAAAGAGGCATCATCACCAAAATCCCAATGAAAATCACGAGACCGATCTTGATCACATCGAGCAAAACCTTGGATACTGCCAATAAGACTCTATTCCATAGCTCAGCAGGGGAGGAATGGCCCCTTTGAAAACACCCTGTATTGCCGCAACATACTAAAGCTTGAATCAAAATAAACACAATCCCAGCCACCATTAATATGAAAGATGAATCAAACGACAACAAGATACGGTGAGCTTGCTCTATCAAAAACAACAATATTTCCGGAAACTGCCCCTTTAATGGATAGAGCTGAACTGTAATTAAATCAATTAAAAAAGATAAAACAAGCAACAAAAGCCCAGACATGACGCCTAAAATATACAACCTGCACATACCATCAAATGCGCGCTTCAAGAAAGACCGAGCGAATTGTTTATGCATCATCATCTCAATGGCTTTTGATGCATGATTGTATCGCCCTCAAGCCATCAACACAACCAACACTAGAGCGCCTCACAGCATGCTGAAACACACGAATAATGACAAGAGGCCACACATACACACCTGCACAAAAAGCGCACAATATTGCCCAGTAAAGACACATTAAGGTATCACGACGTCATGTGCAGTATCCTTAACCCATCAAATACGATCACATTGAACTGTGATGACCCAAGAGTATTGATTTTTAAGCCTTACTAAGCACCCCAACAATAGTTCCGGTAAGGGTATTTACCGGAACTATTGTGTCTTTGGTGTCTCTCTTTCTACCAGAACAATCGCCGCTTTAAGGCTTCAAATACAGGCATCCATCTCTTTTGACCTAAAAAACATCCTTACAAACCAATAATAAGCGTAAATAGCTATATATTTTGAATAAAGTGGAATTAAAATTGTTTTTGTTAATAAAGCCTTAATGCGAATAGGTTATGATAATAATAGATAATAAAAATAACAAAAAGGAGCGCTGTTATGAAAAAATTAATAATCATCACACTGACCACCCTTCTGCTTTTCAAAACTGCTTCTTTATCAGCTTCATTCCTTAATCCTCAAGACATGCCTAGCACCTCTGTCATGAAGGCTGCGCATCAAGGCTATTCTGTAGCCGAAAAAAAGCACATCACACACACCCCAATCATGCTTGTTGTAGATTTCAGCAAACCCTCCTCTGAAAAAAGACTTTGGATGATCGACATGGATCATGACACAGTGCTCATGCACACTTATGTTGCACATGGCTCTGGATCAGGCGCAAATACAGTGACCAAACTCTCAAATAAGCCTCAATCAAACGCCTCTAGCATTGGTTTCTTTTTGACAGGACAACACTATGTAGGAAAGCATGGCAAGAGCGTTAGACTTCAAGGACTTGAATCAGGCTTTAATGATCATGCAGCAACACGCGGCATTGTCATTCATTCAGCCCCTTACATTTCAAAAGCGACGATTAAAGCACTACACCGATTAGGCAGAAGCTGGGGGTGTTTTGCCTTAAACAACAAAGACCTAAAAGAGGTTCTTAAATCATCACATGAACCTGTGCTGCTGATGGCGTATTATCCTGATTCACATTGGACGCACAGCTCACACTATTTAAACGGCTAAGTCAACCCGCTAAGAGGTCTCTTCGACGACATTAGAAGCGCCATCGATTACCCCCTTCTCAGACTCAGCTGATGCCTCTTCTATAAATATCGCAGGAACCTGAATGCTATCTTTAACGCAATATGCGGCCCATCCAGCTAGAATATAGGCAATTGGCAAAACAGCCATTCCTATACGATAATCCATCAATGAATAAACATGCGCATGCCCCACCAGCTGTACATCACCCATTAAAGACATACACCAGCCAAATAAGGGCAATATAAATCCACCTGCCATGATTAACATTGAAGAGATCCCCCCTGCACTCGCAGTTAAATGTGGCGGATTACTTTCTGCAATCAAGGGATACCCAACAATATGCATAGAACAAAATAAGCCCATCAAGAAAAACAAAACCATCAATGTTGGCCATGAAAGTGCTGATGATGCTATTAAAAATATAATGCTCACACATGAAGCAACGGCACTGATTAAGAGTGGTTGACGCCGATTACCGAGCTTAATCAACTGAATTCTTTTGGCTTTAAATTTCAAAGAATAATGGTCAGAATACCAACCGATTAAGGGCGAACCTACGATCATGCCCACAAAAATCATCGAAGTGATAAAAGATGCCTGATACGTTGTCATATGATGCACCTGCATGAGGTAGAGACTGCCCCAAGTTGCGCCGAAGATAAAAATAGGCAAATTTAACAAACTGATGATCACACCGCCCAACCAATTTTGACGATTCAATAATGCTAATTTAAATGATCCCCAAACTTCGCTTAACTGCTGTCCAGCACCCTCAATCTGCTGTATCTGACTCGTGGGTGAATCCTTGACAAACATAAAAATCAAGAGACTGCTGATCACCCCCAAAAACCCATCATACACTAAGGTCTGACGCCAACCTAAATGTTCTGCCATCCAAACAAACGGCGTCTGAGCCATCATGCCACCAAACATAGCAAGCGTTACCACTATGCCAATCACCAAAGCCAAACGATCATTTGAAAACCAACGCGTGGCTAAACGTAAGACAATCAAAAATGAAAATGCCCCTCCAACTCCTGTAATAAAGCGCGCACTTTCAGCGACCCAAAGCGTATCTGCAGTCGAAAACCAAAATGTAGCAAGCGTACACATCACCGTCATTAAACATAATACACGCTTTGTCGAAAGGCGATCTAATGCGACCCCTGCTGGCATTAAAAAGATTAGATTTCCATAAAAATAAAACGCGGATAAATGACCATATTGAGCAGGTGAAATCTCAAACCCCTCCATGAGGGCGCCACCCAGGGCATTAAACATACTGATTTGCATGAATTCATAACAGAAAAATAAACTTGCAATGATCACGACAATCCAAGCCTGCGATGAATTGACTTTTCCTGCTGCACGTAACATCTTCTTCCTCACACCCAAGGTAGGCTTATCATACAATATTTTCTAAACTGCTTCAATGGATATGAGTCAGTTATTCCAATATAAATCAATGAGTTCTGCATCAAGAAAGGCACATTTCCAAATCAGATTGATGCTTTAAGACTGTTTCTGGCATCTTTTTAAGATCAAAGAAATGTTGCCGGCAAGTTGCCAGATAACGCTCATTCCCTCCAATCTCTACCTGAGCACCATCTCGGATAACACAGCCCTGCTCATCAACACGCAAGTTCATTGTCGCTTTTTTACCACAAAAACAAATTGTTTTAATTTCAATCAAAATATCCGCCAATACCAACAAATACTGGCTTCCTTCAAATGCCTGTGCTTGAAAATCCGAACGTAATCCATAAGCTAATATAGGAATATCTAACTGATCTGCAATACGGCAGACTTGTTTGACTTGAGCTTGCGTCATAAATTGAGCTTCATCAATCAAAAGACAATTCGGCATGACCGTATCATTTTGTATAAACTCAAAAAAATTGAACTGATGATCAAATGCAGTGGCGGGCATTTTAATGCCAATGCGTGACGCAATATACCCCTCTGTATTGGAATGCACCATTTTAGGCAAAAAGAGACGTGTCCTCATGCCTCTTTCATGATAATTATAATTTGCTTGTAATAACGTACTACTCTTCCCAGCATTCATAGCCGAATAATAAAAATGGACTTTAGCCATAAGCAACCCACATACCCTGTTATTTCATACTATGAAGAACCCAATCAAATTCTGCAACTAGAATTCATCTACAACATGCACCGCTATACGTTTAGCTGTGAATTCTTGATTCAACCAACGAGCATCATCGTAAAACAACCTCACACAACCATGAGAAGCATGGTGCCCGGGCAAAGAAGAACCGTGCATGGCGTATCCATGATAAAAGAACATACAATAAGGCATAGGCGCACCTCCATTGGTTTCAAGAGGATATTTTCCAGATTTACAGCCTCCACCACCTTTACGATATACTTCAAACTCACCACGTGGAGTATTACAAAAACTCTTGGTGTCTGGACAATACCCTCGCCCTGCTGAAATCGGCCCCCATTTAACTAAACGACCTAATTCATCATAAGCGCCAAAAGCATGATCATTAATGCTGATGATCACACGACGCTGACCTTCTGTGTTTGCACGATAAGGCAAAGGTGAAAAATCATATAAATTTCTCTTCCAAAATGTCTCCATAGGCATGGCAATGATTCGGTGTGTATTTAAGTGTGTATTGGTTCGATTTAATTTCTTAACCATTAACTGATGCTTTGAATCTGGAATTAATCTATTCCATGTATCACCCCGTTTCACCTGATAACACGAAAATCCTTCTTTTTTACAGAGCTGCTTAGAATAAACACCTGCGTAAGCTGGGGCTATATATAAAAATGCAACAATCATTGTGATGATTTTTAACCGAATATTCATACCATTCCTTATTATTATCTATGTGTCTTTTGTTATTATAGAACATCTAGAATAATATATGCTAAAAATTATCTAAATTAATGCTAAATTTAAAAAGACTTATATTTCCTACATAAAAAGATGCTTACACTCACTTAACCAGCACCCTAATCCAAAAATAACCTATACTGCTGAGATACCGAAAATAATGAGATTAATCATGAACCCTTTTAATACCATCATACTGATACTCCTCACCTCCTTTCACGCTATTCAAGCTGCTCAATACACACACACCTCCGATGATCTCATTGGAGAAACTCAAAAACTGATCATCCAAAAACCTGAGACATGGCATCAT
>JAAZZZ010000289.1 GCA_014238985.1 Gammaproteobacteria bacterium | reverse complement strand
TATAACCCCCTCTTATCAAGACACTCAGAAACACCTCCTGTCGTCTTGAAACAATGGGTACGATCCTCTACTCAAAGGCCTTTAGATCAAAAAATAGTAAATCGCTTACACAATAAATCTTATAAAACCTGCATGAGCACCACTTCAAAACAGCGCCCTTCTAGGCGATTTGCTCACTCAATCAATCTTAACACACCCATAAAGCACCATGATTACAATCAAGATTTTAGTTGAACCTACTGACCAGCGAAACAACACCCCCGCGCAAGAACGCAGACCCCTTAAATTGTCCTACCCCAAATGTGCTAACCCATACACATGATGGCACACATCTCTCCCTCAATGATCTGAACCTGCGCGCTATCAATCTGAAAAAATATTTGATCCTACAACGCATATCTTAGAAAAAACACATGGCTCAAATGCTCGAATACACATTCGAAAGCCGGCTCGTTAACGCTCGCTTAAGGTTTCAACAGGTGCCGCACTCAACAACCGCTGTAAGAGTTGATCTAACTGAGATGGATCTTCAAAGCCAATACGTAATTGCCCAGCCCCTGATGATTGCGCATGA
>JAAZZZ010000288.1 GCA_014238985.1 Gammaproteobacteria bacterium | reverse complement strand
AATTTTAATAAAATCTTTTGACCAACTCACCCAACGTTTTACAAATTTGTCTCTTGTAAAATTTGGATCACTTAATCCTGGGTTTGCTACTTCTTTTGTTTGTGTGCTCATATTATCCTTTCTTTGTTATAATTTCCCATATTTATATATGTTGCTTTTTTGCTTGTCAACTTTTTTTTGCTTGCGAGCTTGTGGCCTTCGGGCCCACCCTCCCTCTCTCTCTCTGCTTGAGAGCTTGAGCTCATTAAAAAATTTGTTACAGCTGCGCAAATACGCTGGCGGGAGCGTCGAGTGCTCCCGCAAGAAATAGTGTGTTAAGTCGTTGTGTTTAATTCTAATTCCAGACACTAGCCACCACCTCTCCATTGGTTGCTTTGTTCAGGGCTTCCAGGTATTCAGTCTCTGTGAGCTTCAGCTTCTCGATGCAAAAATGCATCTTTGTCGCTTGATCCGCGCCGGGCTTCAACAAGTACTCGGGCACCTGGTCCAGCATCTCTTGACGCTTCGCGCCTCCTGGTAAATATTCCGCTTTGATTGATTTTTCTTTAGACATATTATCCTTTCTATTAGTTGT
>JAAZZZ010000287.1 GCA_014238985.1 Gammaproteobacteria bacterium | reverse complement strand
TAAAAAAAATAGAATGAAAAAAATTAATATTAAGGAAGAAAAAAATTTTTTTAAAAATTTATTTATAATTGGGTATTCAAAAAAAGTATTAAATAAAAAAAACCTAGTTAGTGCTTTTCAAAGAAGATTTAGGCAAGAGTTAATAAATGGCAAAATAGATAGAGAATGCTTAATTATTGCTGAAAAATTGAGTAAATTATATTGAGTAATTAATTTTTCTTGAAAAAATGAAAATAATGAATATTTTGACCTAGCCAGATAAATGACTTATCGCTTTAATTAGTTTTAAAGAGGAAAGTCCGGGCTCTACAAAGACACAGTGCCAGTTAATGGCTGGCGGGGGCAACCCCAGGGATAGTGCCACAGAAAATAAACCGCCTCATCAAGGCAAGGGTGAAAAGGTGTGGTAAGAGCACACCGGCTGTTTGGTAACAAACAGCGCATGGAAAACCCCACTGAGAGCAAGACTGAGTAGAGATGACATTGTTAGAAATAACTAAAAGCTGTCTTTGGCTAGTCATCAGGGTTAGTTGCTTGAGCCTTAAAGTGATTTAAGGTCTAGAGAAATGATAAGT
>JAAZZZ010000286.1 GCA_014238985.1 Gammaproteobacteria bacterium | reverse complement strand
GTAGAAGAGAAAGTTATAAACATGTAGTTCTCCCTAGAATGAGGAATACCATGATGTTAAACGGAAAATATTCTCAGGAAGAAATGATTAGGTCAGTAGACAAAGGAATATTTGCTGTAAGTTTTGGTGGAGGACAAGTTGATATTACATCTGGAAAATTTGTTTTTAATTGTACGGAAGCTTATGAGATTATTAATGGTAAAATAGGATCTTCAATTAAAGGTGCAACTTTAATTGGTGATGGTCCTTCAATTTTAAAAGAAGTATCATTAGTTGGAAATAATATGATGCTTGATCCTGGCATTGGAACATGTGGAAAAGCTGGACAAGGAATACCAGTTGGTGTGGCCCAGCCTTCAATTTTAATTGATAAAATGACCGTTGGTGGAACTCAACTTTAAATCATATTGTTAAAGATAAAGATTACTTAAAAAAAACAGCATTATTCTGCATAGATTTAGCTAAAAAATTAGGAGCAACAAGTTCTAGCGCTGCTGTAATGCATTCAATTTCTGAAACAGTTAATTTTAGAAATAAAAAATTAGATGAGTCTGATAGGTCAGATAATTTAGGGGTTACCT
>JAAZZZ010000284.1 GCA_014238985.1 Gammaproteobacteria bacterium | reverse complement strand
TTTTCTTTCTAATTTTTTCCAAACATCTCCACTTCTTTCATACAAGTTATAGAGCTCCAGAAAGGCAATAAGACCCATACTAATTAGCATATCATCTATACCAACACCAAGCCCTCTCAAATTAACTTTCATTTTCTCAAAATCTGTATAATCTCCTATATCAGCAAACATATTATTTATTACATAAAAGGCATCAGAAATATTATTTGCTCTAAAAAAAATCCAAGCAAAAACAACTAAAACAAAGGTGAAAGTTACTTGATATATTTTATGAATAAAACTGTCTTTCACGTTCAGCAGATTAAGAATATATTCTTTTGGTTTGATTAGTGTAATTGCCATAATTAAGTAAGCCCCATGAAGTGAGCCCCAAGCTAAAAAAGTCCAATTTGCACCATGCCAAAAACCACTAACAAGAAAGGTGATAAACAAATTATAATACCATCTCCATTTTACCCCCCTATTACCTCCCAATGGAATATATAAATAATCACGGAACCAAGTAGAAAGAGAAATGTGCCATCTTCTCCAAAATTCTGAAATAGATTTTGAAAAATATGGTCGTTTGAAATTATCTATTAATTCAAAACCCATTATTCTTGCTGAGCCA
>JAAZZZ010000283.1 GCA_014238985.1 Gammaproteobacteria bacterium | reverse complement strand
TGACTTTAATATTATGACTGAGGCTGATTTAACACAGGCAGCCAAACAAGTTGTGGAGATGGCAAAATGAGTGTACTGATTAACAAACAAACTAAAGTTATTTGTCAAGGATTCACTGGTAAACAAGGTACATTTCATTCTCAACAATCAATTACATATGGAACTCAATTAGTCGGTGGAGTAACTCCTGGAAAAGGCGGCCAGACTCACCTAGATAGACCTGTTTTTAATTCAGTCAAGGAAGCTATGACTGAAGTTGGTGCTAACGCCTCGATGATCTACGTACCACCCAGATTTGCGTTTGCATCGATTGTTGAAGCTATCGAAGCAGAAATACCTGTTATTGCTTGCATTACTGAAGGTATTCCAGTTCAAGATATGATTAAAATCAAGGCTATAATTAAAGGCAGTAAATCAAGATTGATTGGTCCCAATTGTCCTGGTGTAATAACTCCAGACGAGTGTAAGCTTGGCATCATGCCTGGCAATATTCATCAGAAGGGGAGTGTTGGCATTGTCTCACGCTCAGGAACACTGACTTATGAGGCTGTCCATCAAACCACTCTTGCCGGCTTAGGTCAAAGTACTTGTATCGGTATCGGTGGAGACCCTG
>JAAZZZ010000282.1 GCA_014238985.1 Gammaproteobacteria bacterium | reverse complement strand
AGATAATTCCTGGCGGGGGTAACCCTAGGGATAGTGCCACAGAAAATAAACCGCCATAACATGGCAAGGGTGAAAAGGTGTGGTAAGAGCACACCGGTTCTATTGGTAACAATGAACGCTGGAAAACCCCACTGGGAGCAAGACTAAGTAGAGATGACATTGTTGAAAAACTAAAAGCCATCCTTGGCTAGTCATCAGGGTTAGTTGCTTGAGCTTAAGAGTGATCTTAAGCCTAGACAAATGATAAGTTTAAATGACAGAACCCGGCTTACAGTTTATCTGGCAAACATATCCACACTGTACAATTGCTAATTTTAAATGTTCTTCTTTTGATTCATTCCTGAATCATTTTTGTTCTCTATTTTCTTTTACAGGTTGGTTTTAACTTAAAAAATAATTGATCTTACTTCATCTAGTAGGTATTCAAATATTGCTAACAAATAGCCCAAAATTAGAGATTGACGCATAGGTTGAAAACCCATAATATCCCATATATTCCCAAATAAGGGTATATAGAAATTATGGTTTATGTTTTTATCAAGTTACGAAAACAAATTAGACAAGAAAGGAAGGGTATCAGTGCCTGCAAGTTATAGGTCCTATTTATCCAACTTAGGATA
>JAAZZZ010000281.1 GCA_014238985.1 Gammaproteobacteria bacterium | reverse complement strand
TTTTATTTCTAGCCTCAAGAACAGTTACTTCATAACCAGAATCACTTAGATCCTTTGCCGCACCCAATCCTGATATTCCTGCACCCACCACCAATATTTTAATTTGTTCACTATCAGCAAAGGAATTGAAAGATGCAGGATTTTCAGCCGGACAATTGCGGGCAGCTGGATTTTCAGCAAGGGCATTGAAGCAGGCAGGTTACACACCTTCTGAATTAATTCATGCTGGATTTACACGAGGAGATTTGGTACGTGCGGGTTATACCCCAAGTGAATTATCTTCAGCAGGGATGAGTTATGCTGGGACAGCGGCATTGTGTTCTCTTAAGCGTGCTCAACATGCGCGTAGTCAGGGTGTTTCGGCACAAGCTTTAAAGAGGCAAGGTTGCTCAATCGGGATTTTGAAAGCTGCGGGTTATACCCCTGCGCAATTGTTGGCTGCAGGATTCACCCCTAAACAACTCAAGACTGCTGGCTTTACTGCAAAAGATTTATACAGTGCGGGGGTAAGTCCAGAAGCCTTGAAAGCAGCGGGTTTTGACCGCGCTGCTATGCTTCATGCGGGCATTGATCCTGAAATAATCAAGCGTTTAGGTGTCAAAGATCTGGATGAGCGAGCGG
>JAAZZZ010000280.1 GCA_014238985.1 Gammaproteobacteria bacterium | reverse complement strand
AGGGTGAACCAACTCGGTAACTGTCCACATTCCTAAGGCGCCCTGGAATCCAACCAACAGAACCAAAAAGGCAGGTAGCTTTATTGATTGGTAGCGCGGTGTTTTACGAAAGGCTGCAATGAAAAATATTGCTATAATCAATAACCCCAGGATTGAAGCTGCGTATCTGTGGACCATCTCTTTCCACGCCTTTCCAACATCAAGCGGTCTTTCATACTCACTAGAGGCGACATCAGGAACAATAAGTTTTCCATAACACCCTGGCCAATCAGGGCAGCCAAGACCGGCATCAGCAAGACGGGTATATGCACCAAGCACCACAACCACAACAGCTAATAAAAGAGCAAAATTAAGGGTTTTTGTATACATATGTATTTCCCAAAAGCAACTAAAGGCGAATATTAAGTTATGGTCAAACACTGAAAAAACAAGTACTATTTTATCTAATTTTTGACTGATTAAAAATGAGCATATATTAGATTTTTCTATATAATTATTAACATCGGTATTTGAACCATTATTAGAAATTTTTCTGGTGATGAAAAAAGTTCAATTCGCATTGAGAATAAAGGCGAGTTATTGCTTGGTAAAAAAGCGATAAACAGGTATCATTTGTATGTTTT
>JAAZZZ010000027.1 GCA_014238985.1 Gammaproteobacteria bacterium | reverse complement strand
GATACTGTAAAGGCTCAGATAGAGCAGACACTTGAAGCACACCCAATTGTGTTATATCTGAAAGGCACACCTGATTTTCCACAATGTGGTTTTTCGCATCGTGTTGCAGAAATTTTGAAAACACTTGATGTGTCTTTTCATGCAGTAGACGTGCTTGAAGATGAGGCTGTACGTTCGGGGATTAAGGACTTTGGGCGATGGCCTACCATTCCGCAATTGTATGTGCGTGGTGTTTTGCTGGGTGGGTGCGATATTGTATGTCAGTTGTATGAAAACGGTGAGCTTGAAGGTCAATTAAGGGCAGCAATGAATTAATCTGGATATTGATTGCACAGTACTTGGACGGCTTGGCAACGTTGGTATTCGTATTGTTGCGATGGAGAGTGTGAATGTGTCTGACGATGTTGTTGCATCAATTGATCGAGGGCACTGGTATGGCCAGCGCGTCGTTTGAATTTAAACCAGGAAGCCATCTGAGTTCCTTTAAAATCTTTCAATCAGTTAAGCGTTTGTGCCATAATTTGTCAAGTTAATTTATTCGCTAAGAGAGTGTTTATGCATTGCATCCCTGCTGTGAAATCTCAACCGTGGCTTGTAGCTTTCGATGAGGATTTTCAAGCGTATTTAAAACAGTCTGATTCAGAACTGTTGTTGGGTTTGCTTGCGTATCGTACCCAATCTGAGCCTTGGTCTGATGGGCAAGTGAGTCAATTTATCATTCAGTTGGCGCCAGTGGTGGAAGATTTTATTGCTGAGCAATTTTCAATTGTCTCAGCGGTTCAATCGCAACAAGTTTCTAAATTAAAACATCAACCTGTTTTTGTATTTAAACGTCAATGTGTTCAGAAAGCTGATAAACGTTCGAAGGATCAATTAGAGCAGGCATCAGATTATTCTGAATTACACCGCTGGCTATTGACCCAGTTGTCAGACAGTGACAATGATTTAGAGCTCAGTGTTGCGCAGTTGGCTGTGCGTTGGTTGGATCATGCGTCGGAACATGCAGAAGATTTGCAGCAATTATCCGATTGGTGTTTACATGCGCTGCATACCCCTGAAGCGCAACTCCTGGTTCAAGATTGGGTGAGCTTTAAACTACCACAACGCATTCGTTATGATGCGTTGGTGCCGGTTGAAACCCATGCTGAAGATCCTGCGAAGGTGGTGCGTGGAAGCGATGTGCGTCATCGAGCAGGTTTTGCCCTTACAGATTCAGGGATGCGTGATCGTGAGGTACAAGCGCATGCAGCGTATTGTATTTATTGTCATAAAAATCAGGGTGACTTTTGTCGTCGTGGATTTCCTGTCAAAAAATCTGATCCAAGGCAAGGGTTAAAAAAGGATCCTTTTGGATTGACGCTGACGGGATGTCCTTTGGATGAAAAGATCTCTGAAATGCAGCGTTTAGCGTCACAAGGTTATGTGATTGCACCGCTCGCAGTGGTGATGATCGATAATCCCTTATGCCCGATGACAGGGCATCGTATCTGTAATGATTGTATGAAAGCGTGTATTTACCAAAAGCAAACGCCGGTGAATGTGCCTCAGATTGAAACATCTGTTTTAAAGTCAGTTTTGAACTTGCCTTGGGGCGTTGAGGTGTATGACTTATTGCTCAATTGGAATCCTTTGCGTGCAGAAGGTTACATTTTGGCGCCTGAAAATGGTGATCGTGTGTTGGTCATGGGTATGGGCCCTGCGGGGTTTACCCTTGCCAATCAATTATTGATGTCAGGTTATACAGTGGTTGGTATGGATGGTTTAAAGATTGAAAAAATCGAACCTGAATGCTATCAACAGCCGATTCAATATTTTAAACATATTTCTCAATCGTTAGATGCGCGCAGGGTGTTGGGTTTTGGGGGTGTAGCAGAATATGGGATCACTGCACGTTGGGACAAGAATTTTCTGAGTTTAATTTTGATCACGCTATTACGTCGGACATTGTTTAGAGTTTTTGGGGGTGTGCGATTTGGTGGTACGATTCAAGTTGAAGATGTTTGGCAGATGGGATTTGATCATTTAGCTTTAGCTGTGGGAGCAGGGTTGCCGCGTGCGCTTTCTTTGCCAGGTAGTTTGGCTCCAGGTGTACGGCAAGCCAATGATTTTTTAATGGCATTACAGTTATCTGGGGCCTATCACGCAGACAGTTTAGCGGGCCTTGAAGTGCAATTGCCTGCTGTGGTCATTGGGGGTGGTTTAACAGGCATTGATACGGCCACAGAAGTACAAGCGTATTACATCTTACAAATTCAAAGAGTGGCTCGGCGGTATCACGCATTGTGTGAACGTTTTGGGGCCACGGAAGTGCGTGAGGGCTTTGATGCACGACAATTAAGGGTATTGGACCAATGGTTATTGCACGCTGAAGCACATCGTCAGGCACAGGCCACAGACCATTTTAATGTGGCTGAATTGATTCATGCTTGGGGGGGGGTGACGGTGATTTATCGCAAGCACTTAAAAGATTCGCCTGCCTATCAACGCAATTATGAAGAGGTGATTCAAGCGCTTGAAGAAGGTGTTTTATATGCAGAATGTTTTGCGCCCACTGCTGTGATGCAAGATGAGCAGGGACATTGTCGTGCCTTGAGTGTGACGCGCATGCAACAAGATGATGAAGGTCACTGGCATTTAACTGAAGATACTGCGTCATTCCCAGCAAAAAGTATTTTTGTTGCAACGGGGGCGCAACCAAATGTGGCCTATGGCTTTGAACATCAAGAGGTGTTTGAACGCCAAAGGTATCAATATGTCCCATATTTTTTGGATGAGGGCCAGTTGCGTCCAGCGCCAGAGGCTTTGCATTGTAAATCAGAGCATATTGGGCTGTTTACGAGTTATCAGGAACAGGGGCGTTGTGTCAGTTTTTTGGGAGATACACATAAAACGTTTCATGGTTCTGTGGTGAAGGCAATGGCCTCTGCGATGAGAGTCTCTCCTTTGATTGATGCGCATTTATCTGCGCAACGTCATGCGCGATCTGAACGTGAAGCATCCACTCACTTTCTTGATCAGTGTGCGCGCCAGTTTATAACGGATGTGCGGGCTGTTTCAGTCTTAAATTCCGATAAAACTCAGCTGACTTTACATGCGCCTCAAGTGGCATCACGTTTTTTACCAGGACATTTTGTACGATTACAGACATATGAATCAAATGCTGTGGATCATCAAGGGCTTTTATTGCACAGCGAAGGCGTTGCTTTACCTGTCTTGTCAGTGAATGTTGAGGCAGGTACGGTGGATGTTGTGCTGTCAAAACATACTGTCAGTGAGCGTATATTGTCGGGGTTAAGCGTCGGTTCTCAGGTTTCACTCATGGGGCCTACGGGTGTACGTGCGAAAATTCCTAAAACGCCTCAAACCGTTTTAATCATGGTGGATGTTGACTTAATTCCCCAAGCTTGTGTGCTGGGGCGAGCGTTACGCGATGCGAATCATATTGTGTGTATGGGGGTTCGCGTGCCTGATGCAGCTTCGCTCTATTTAATGTCTGAACTTCATGCAGCAGCAGATAAGATTATTTGGCAAGTTGATGCGGGTGAACCATTGCCGCTGATGCGTTCGAATGATGCGTGTGTGGTGTCTGATATATGGGCGGCCATGCTTGCTTGGTTAGGCTTGCCAGAACAGCAAGCATGGGCAGGTCAGTTAACGGATGTGCGTGTGTTAGGGCCAGCGGCATTTGTTGAAGAAGCTCAGGCAAAGTTAAGTGCGTTGTCTGCGGTAACGGGTGTCGCAGTGACGCGTTGTGATGCAGCGGTTTATGGGCCGATGCAATGTATGCTCAAGGGGGTTTGTGCGCAGTGTTTGCAGTGGCAAATTGACCCTGTGACCGGAGAAAGGACCAAAGCCGTGTATGCGTGTTCTTGGCAGAATCAGCCTATTGATCGTATTGACTTAGAGCATTTGGCCTATCGGCAGGCTCTTGATGGGGTTGTTGAGGGCATTAACGCGCGTTGGTTGGATTACCATGATGTGTCATGATTGTAGGATTTGGTCTGCCTTTGGATTTGCAAGTTGTTGATTTTTTTGTCTTATTCTAGTCTTGGGTTGACATAAAACAGTCTGTTTAGTTATACTCAGGCGAATAGGATTATTATTTAATGGGTCGTGCATGAATGTATCAATGCTTAATGTGGGTCAAGCTGCTCAAATTGTGAGCATCAAAGGGGGCACGCATCTTTATCGGCAACGCTTATTTGCTGCAGGTGTGCGTCCAGGTGCTGTGTGTCAACTCATTCAGTGCGCGCCTTTGGGCGATCCAATGAAAGTGTCTGTGGATGGTCATGTCATTGCATTGAGACGGATTGAGGCCGAGGTGATTCAAGTGAAGGTGATCGCAGAGGTGGAAGCATGACACATAGGGTCGTGGGCCTCATTGGTAATCCTAACGTCGGCAAAACTGCTTTATTTAATGCTTTGACGCGTTCAAATGCGCAGGTGGGTAATTGGCCTGGGGTGACTGTGGCACGTAGTGTGGGTGCGTTCAAGGCGCATGCTGTGGATGTGAGTGTTGTTGATTTGCCAGGGTGTTATGCCTGTTGTAGTTATACAGAAGAAGGGGCCTTAGATGAAGAAGAGGTGATGCGTTTTGTTTTGAATGAAACAGTCGATGTGTTTGTCAATGTGGTTGATGGCCGTTATTTACAACGACATCTTTACTTAACGTGTCAGCTTTTGGAAATGGGTTTGCCTGTGGTTGTGGCGCTTAATATGTCTGATTTATTAGATGCCAAACAAGTCACCATTGATCATCGTGCGTTATCCGCTGCATTAGGGTGTCCTGTGGTACGTATTTCTGCTAAATATGATCGTGGCATTCGTCGACTGAAACAGGTGATTGCCGATCATGATCTCATGATCCCACCGGTGCCGCCGGTGCCAGATGTGCTTTCTATCGGGCATAAATCTTTGGTTCAAGCGATGCGGCAATGTGATTCAGCTCATTCAGAGGCGCGTTTGCATTGGTTGGCGCGACGTTGGTTGGAGGGCGATACGCTGACTGCTTCAGTGTTTGATCAATCTTGTCGATCAAAATTACAAGTGATTGCAGATCAAGTGACATCTCAATTATCCGAATCAGCAGATTTTTTACTGGCCGATCAGCGCTATTCGAGGATTCAAACATTCATGCAAACTGTTAATTTGAAACATCAAAAAGACCTGAATCCTTGGTCTGTGAAACTGGATGCTGTGTTGTTGCATCGATTTTTTGGATTGCCTATCTTTTTTGCTTTGATGTATGGCGTCTTTTTTTTGGCGGTTCAAGGTGGAGGGCTTGTGCAAGCTGTTGTGGCGCAGATTGCAGATGCTGTGTGTGTGGTGTTACCGACACAGTTGGTCTTATTGTTTTTTCCGAAAGCACATGCGGCGGCTGTGTTGGTGCATGGTGCTGGTGTCGGCATCAGTACCATGGTGACATTACTGCCTGTTGTGATGTTGACGACTTTGTGTTTAGTGCTGCTTGAAGAAAGTGGTTATATGACTCGAGCAGCTTTTTTAGTTGATCGGCTGATGAATGTATTAAAATTGCCGGGGCGTGCCTTTATTGCAATGATTTTAGGCTTTGGGTGTAATGTCCCAGCGATTTCAGCCACACGGACGTTGGCTTCGGCCAAAGATCGTATCATGACGGTGATGATGGTGCCTTTTATGTCGTGTACGGCTAGACTCACAGTCTACACTGCATTAGCGAGCTTGTTTTTCCCAAAAATTGGCGCATTGGTGATTTTTGGATTGTATGTGTTGGGCTTTTTAATTGGGTTGCTGACCGCATGGGTCTTGCGTTTGGCTTGGGGCAGTGCTCAAAGTGTGCCGATGGTGATGGAGTTCCCAGCCTATCAACTGCCATTTTTCAGTGGTGTGTTAGAGCAAGTGAAGCGTCGAAGTGCTCAGTTTGCAGCGCGTGCAACACGTGTGATTGTGTGTGTTTCAGTGGCTTTGTCTGTCTTGAGTTTAGGGGCAGGGCAGGCTGTATTGGTGTCGATAGGGCAAGGCATTTCTTGGTTACTGGCACCCATTGGTATGACGGCTGCACAATGGCCTGCTGCCATTGCATTATTAACGGGATTATTGGCAAAAGAAGTGGTTGTGGGGACATTAAATACTTTGTATGCTCAAGGAAATTTAAGTGCTTTGCCCGAGATGATTCATTCTGTACAAGCGGCTTTGATCTTGGCTGGACACACCATTGGATCGGCTCTGCGACACGGTGGGCTGGTTGATGATGGAGGCTTAAATATTTTGGCACGGCATGATTTGAAACTACACATGCAGTCATCAGCCAGTGCATTGGCTTATTTAAGTTTTATTTTGCTGTATTTGCCCTGTGTATCGACGATTGCTGCGGTTCAAAAAGAATTATCATGGCAGTGGGCTTGGTGGGGGTTGTTATGGTCGACTGCGTTAGCGTATGGTATTGCTGTCTTGGTCTATCAAGTGGGGACATTGGCGCATCATCCTATGATGAGTCTTGTTGCAGTCAGTGTCACAACGGTGGCTTTAGTTTGGATTACATGGGTGCTGATACGATGGGTGCGGCGTATTGAGCCCGGGGAGCAGGTATGACATTAACGCGATTACGTGCTTTTTTAACAACTGAAAAAGGTGCTAATCTAATCGATATTGCACGTTATTTCGAAACTGATACAGACAGTATGCAACAGATTTTAAAGCATTGTGAGCGTAAGGGCTTTTTGCGTTGTCAAGCGTGTACAGGTGGATGCCTTGGATGTCGAGGGTGTCCGATGGAGATGTTGAGCGTCAAATATCATTGGGCTTGAAAGCTGAATTTAGAGCGTGTTCGCTGCATGAATCATGTATTGAAAATCATGATGTATCAGCATAATGATGTTTTGTTTTGTATATCGTGGTAACACGTGTCTTATTGCATTAACTGTCACATTCAGAGGATCAATTCATATCAGGCGAGTTGTTTTTTATAAAAAGGCTCGTTATGATGCTGTGCACGCGCCCGTAGCTCAGTTGGATAGAGTATCTGGCTTCGAACCAGGTGGTCGGGAGTTCGAATCTCTCCGGGCGCGCTGTGACGCTTTTTTAGAATAGACCATCCGTGATCAATCTATTGTCTCAATCTTGAGGGCTAGAGTATTGAATTCAAAACTGAAGATGTGTGAGCCAGTCGCGCCGAGTGTGTCTGAGGATATTCAAAGCAGTGGGTCTGTGTGTGCGCTTGGTGCATTGCCAAGCTTGATGCAAGGTGAGGTGTGGGTGTGTCAAGTGCCAAAAGCGGTTGCAGTTCCACATGTTGCGCTTTCAGTTTCAGAGCAGCGCAGGTTTGAGACAATGAGCCATTTAGGCAGGCGATCTGAATTTGTGCGAGGTCGTTCGATTTTGCGCTGTATTTTGGGCCAATTGATGCAATGTGCTGCTGCAGACGTTAGGATCGACGTGGATGCGCGTGGGCGTTTGAAGCTTCCAGATATAAAGGATGTGTCTTTAAGCTTATCGCATGCTCAAGGCGTGATATTGGTTGCTGTAGGTCGTGTTGCTGCAGTGGGGGTTGATGTGGTGATGCCGGGCCCTTGCCCCAATTTAGAGCTATCAAAACGTATCTTAACATCGAATGAATATAGGACATGGTCTCACCTAAAATCTGTTGAGGCACAAGCAGTTTATGTGTACCGCGCATGGGCGCTTAAAGAAGCGTTGATCAAATGTGTGGGGGGGCGTGTGTGGGATATGAAAAAATGGTCGTTGGATATTCATTTAGATGGATCTACTAAAATGCTTGAATGTCCTGCTGTGGGTTTGAATTTAGGCGTACGTTATTGGAGTGGTGTAGACCGTAGGGTCTGTGCTTTAGCCAGTGGTCTTGAAATGCATCAAGTGAACCGTTATTGTGTGACACGTTTTTGAGTGAACCTGAGTCTTATGTTTCAATATATTGTGAATCGTACTTTATCTCGGCTGTTACCTAGCTCGGTGGTGTTCAGTATAGGTGTGGGTTTTGTGATGGGCAGAACAAGTGCTTCTTTCAAGCTGTTTTCTAACGTGGACTTAAAGGAGGCATGCAAACCTGTTTCTAAAAATACTGCTGTACACACTCAGGGCGTATGTCGTCCATAACCTAGGGGTGTTTCGTTGAATGATTTTGCAGTGATTTCATTGACATAGACGTATGTGTTTCAGTCTCACATATATGCATCGTTTAATCAGTCGAGCTGTTTGTATTTGGCGTCTTTTGACGTGACTTTTGTTCGATATTATATTAGAATTTCCTTTAAATTTTAGGTATATAGATTTTTTTGGAGAGATGTTGTGTCTTCAGACCTTTTTGCAAATACTGACTATTCAGCGGGTTTTGTCACAGATATTGAGTCTGAACAATTGCCTGCGGGGCTAAATGAGTCT
>JAAZZZ010000279.1 GCA_014238985.1 Gammaproteobacteria bacterium | reverse complement strand
GCTGAAACAAAAATTTTCTCACTAAATGATGAGGCTAGTAAAACAGCTTCAAGTATTCAGAAATTGGATGTATTAATACCTCAGTCGATTGATAAGCTAAATCAAATTGCTAACAGCGGATCTTCATTGCTAGGCTCATCAACTGGCTTTAAAGATTTGGATGCTAAATTACAGGGATTGCAAAATGGTGATCTTATTATTGTGGCAGCTAGACCCAGCATGGGTAAAACTGCATTGAGTATGAATATTGTAGAGAATTTTTTATTAAACAAAGAAGTTGAGGGCGGCGTTCTTGCATTCAGTCTTGAGATGCCTGCAGAATCTTTGACGACTAGGCTCCTCGCGAGTAATGCTAAAATCGATCAACAAAAAGTCAGATCGGCATCAATGAATCAAAATGATTTAAAAAGATTTATGGAATCTTCCTCCAAGTTAAAAGATCTCCCTCTTTATATTGACGATAGTTCTATGCTATCTCCAATGGAATTAAGGGCTAGAGCCAGAAGAATACATAGGCAGGAACCAAATGGCTTATCTCTTATAGTGGTGGATTATCTTCAGTTAATGGAGTTGCCGTCCTCTACTGAAAGTAGAGTGAATCAAATTTCAGAAATATCAAGATCTTTAAAAATGCTGG
>JAAZZZ010000278.1 GCA_014238985.1 Gammaproteobacteria bacterium | reverse complement strand
AAGTTGATGAGTGCATGCATGTTGAGGGTATAGGGAGGTGAGAAGGTTTCTGGAAAAATGCCAGAGGTTTGTAAGGCCACTGTGACAATCAATAAGCCAATGCCGCTCATGGTGGCCAGGATGATGGGGTGAGGCAGTGCACGAATGATATGGCGTGGCCATTTCAGCCAGGCGATGATGACAAGTAAGAGGCCACTGAGCAGTACACAAGTGAGGGCTTGATGCCATTGGCCGTGGTAGAAAGGCACTAAGTGTGCAACAAAATAGCCATTGATCGCCATGCTGGGTGCAATCGCAAGGGGTAAGCGTGCCCACAATCCCATGGCAAGGCAGGCGCATGCTGTTGTGATGCAGGTCGCGAAAAAGACGGTGTGTATTGGCATGCCGGCATGTGCAAGAATGAGCGGGTTTACGATCACAGCATAGGCCATGGTCACGAATGTGGTGAGCCCTGCCGACAGCTCTTGCCAACGGCTTTTTGCTGTGTTGAGTTGTATGTCCTTTAATGCAGTGAGTTGCCAGTTACGTGTTTCCAAAGGCGGCAATAAAGGCGCGATGAGGGTTTTCATATGCTCTCAGTGTTGTGTGTAGGGTGCGCCCCGGGCCCGATTCGAACGGGCAACCTATCCCTTAGGAGGGGATT
>JAAZZZ010000277.1 GCA_014238985.1 Gammaproteobacteria bacterium | reverse complement strand
AAGCGATTGCTCAACATTTAGACAGTATCGGGTGTGAATGGTGTGTGAATTTGGCGTCAATCGAATATGCGAAAGTGATTCAGTTTGATGCATTACCAGCGCGTTCATTAGATGTAGCTTTTAAAGAACCGGGTCCTCAAGGGTTAAGAACAGTGGCGATACGCGCTAAAAAAGCGCGTGGTTTGATGGCGGCTTATTTAATTCAGCAACGGATTCAGACACGTGAAGGCTTACAAGGGTTTAAAGGTGCCGGGTATGTGTATGCACCAGAACACAGCAGTGCGCAGTGCGATGTGTTTATCAGACAGGTTTAATTCGAATGGCATAGGGCATGTAGACGTGAAGCGGTGCGTTTAAATGGAATCGCCATTTTGCCTTGTGTGCAAAGCTGATCGATGGGTACAGCAGCACTGAGTACCAAGGTCACAGGGTGTGGGTACAGGGCATCAATTAAGGCGATAAAATTTGTGACAAGATCAAAGCGATCAGATGGAAATTGTGGCACATCACTGATGATCAAAGTATTTAATTGTGTTGCAAGCAGGGGATAGTCATGTGCACAACGTGGCACGCCGCATAGGGCTTTAAAGTTAACCCATGCCACAGTGGAGGTTCTAGCAATCACTGGCATGGCATGGGGGTACAATGGCCAT
>JAAZZZ010000276.1 GCA_014238985.1 Gammaproteobacteria bacterium | reverse complement strand
ACTTTGAGCGACATTGTAGTTTGCATGCCAATTTTGTAATCTTGAAATAACACCAAACAGCATTTTAACCTTGAAATGGCATAGGAAATGTTTTTTGTTTTATTTTGTTATTTTTGTTTGTTTGCCTCACACCCTCCTCAGATTGGAAAAAAAATCTGACGTCAAACACAGAAATTTATTGTCTTGGCCTTATGTACTGTATCTCCTCTGAAACCACTGGTCAGATTTTGATGAAACCTGGTCACAATGATCACCTAGTGGTGGGGATAAGAATTTATACTTGGGAAGGGGCGGGACCAAATGGGGTCAAAAAGTGCTAAATTTTCAAATGACTTCTCTGAAACCACTGGTCATTTAGTTAGAATAAAAGTTGGTTACAACTTAGTGGTGGGGATCCAAATTTTAAAAAAATTATTAAGATGACAGTGGTCCTAAATTGCTGAAACCTAAACAACAAAAACATGATGTTCAGGTGACCGTTAAGGCCCTTGGGCCTCTTGTTAATCAAACAGTTTCCAACTTTAACTTGCAAAGATGTATCTTAATCAATATCCATTTTAACTCTTAGTTTATGTCAGAAACCGTTCGTTTAAGACGGGATGGTGAATGTAGGTGAGAAAACAACACTGCCAATGGATTTAGAAATATTTTTTACATTGGAAAA
>JAAZZZ010000275.1:247-665 GCA_014238985.1 Gammaproteobacteria bacterium | reverse complement strand
TCCAACCGTTCGGACCATGGATCGTTTGCTCAATACACCACCAAGCTTCTTCTTCTGTTTCACCCTTCCAGGCAAAAATAGGAATGCCTTTATTGGCTAATGCTGCTGCGGCGTGGTCTTGAGTAGAAAATATATTGCATGATGACCATCTAATTTCAGCTCCCAATTCAATAAGAGTTTCAATAAGAACCGCTGTTTGTATGGTCATGTGCAAGCATCCAGCGATCCTCGCTCCTGCCAATGGCTTCTCGTCTGCAAACTCTTCTCTAAGGCTCATTAACCCTGGCATTTCAGTTTCTGCAATTTTGATCTCTTTCTCACCCCATTCAGCAAGGCTTATGTCAGCAATTTTATAATCATCTTTTAATTTTTCATGCTGTTTTTCTGCTGGGTCATTCATCTTAATTCTCTATATTTT
>JAAZZZ010000275.1:0-237 GCA_014238985.1 Gammaproteobacteria bacterium | reverse complement strand
TATATTGTATAAATCCGTTATCTTGTCCGTTTTAAATTATAAACCAGATTGGCTTCTCAAATCTTCCGCTTTATTAATTTCTTCCCATGGGAACCCTTCGTTTGATCGTCCGAAATGGCCGTAGGCAGCCGTTCTTTCATAGATCGGTTGTAATAGGTCAAGCATGCTCATAATGCCGTACGGGGTGAGATCAAAGTTGGTATTAACCAGTTCAATAATTTGTTCTTGACTAATCTT
>JAAZZZ010000274.1 GCA_014238985.1 Gammaproteobacteria bacterium | reverse complement strand
TCTTCTTGAATCAATGTTGAAATTTGATGTTCAGCGCTTTGTGTGAGCGCAACGGGTGCAGGCTGTACAGTGGATGACATGATTTAGATCTCAATACAATGAACATAGAGTATAACAGTTTTTAATATTGAGATCATTATTGTAGCGATGGTACGCGCTGTTGAGCTGCCTCAGTGTGTGGTTTTCAGGGTGGTGTCGTTATCAACACATTGTTGTTGTGATGCTGGAGCTCTACATCCTGTGCAAGCTGTACTAGGAGAGGTTTTTAAGGTTTTACTAGGTTCAGGGCTTTGATCAGAAGCGCTGGATGCTTGAGGGAGTGTTTCTTTTAATTCTGATGTAGATGTTGCTTTACCCATGTATTTGCTTTATTGATAAAGTTTAAGAAGGCTCGCGGCGATCCTTCGGATCTGTCATCTCAGTGATATCCGCCCCTAAATCTGCTGCTCCGTTGGGAGGGGCAACGTGTGCTGCTGCTTGTGCTGCTATTGGAGCGCTGAGAGGGTTAACGTGTGCTGTTGCGTCTGTTTTAGTTTTTGGCGGTGTATCATCCATCTCAGTGATATCCGCCCCTACTAAATCTGCTTCGTTGGGAGGGGCAACGTGTGTTATTTCTGATATTGCATCATGCGATTCTGCCGAATCATCATTCGGTTGTGTAGCCATCTCAGTGA
>JAAZZZ010000273.1 GCA_014238985.1 Gammaproteobacteria bacterium | reverse complement strand
CGAACGATACCACTGCGCGAGGTAGTGGTTGATGCCTGGTCAGATGAGAATGGCGTTCCATTCAAACTGTTCTGCGGCAGCATCTCTTGCTATGACCTTAATGAACTGCAAAAGAAACATCCCAACTTTCTTGAGAATACGACAATCGGAGCAATGGTTGATCTGATTCTAATGAAAGCAATGGATGAATCGGGTGATCGGTTGTTTACCTCTGCGGAAGATCGAATTGATCTGATGGGTGAGGAGACAGCGGTAATCTCTGAAATCGCCAATCAGATGTTTGCCGATGTTCAATCAGTGGAGACTGCTGAAAAAAACTAAGGCGCGATCAATCAAGGATGAATTTGCTGTCTTTGGCTGATCGCTTGCATATGAGTATCGAACAAGCAGAGCAGATGTCTGTCACCCACTTCAATGAGTGGATGGCCTATTACCAATTAATGAGTGAGAACGATGGCTGAAAATACCAAGATTATTATCAGTGCAGTAGATAAAACCAAGAAGGGTTTTGGCTCTGTCACCTCTGGGCTAAAGAAAGTCACAGGCGCAGTGTTTTCTATGCGAACTGCTTTGGTTGGCGTAGCAGGTGTTGCCGGGTTTGGCTTACTGGTTAAATCATCTTTAAGCGCAACTGATTCATTAGCTAAGACGGCATCGAAGATCGGCACAACCACTGAGGCAT
>JAAZZZ010000272.1 GCA_014238985.1 Gammaproteobacteria bacterium | reverse complement strand
AAGGTAATGACATTCTCTTATAAAAAAATAATATTATTTTTTGTGAAATGGGCGGAAAAATATTCTATTATATATATAAAATGAAATTTCCTATTGATTTAGTGTTAATATCGCTTTTGATTGTGCTTATGTATTATCAACCAGATATCCTCGCATCTCTTACTACATCCGTTTTAGGAAGAATGATTGCAGTATGTTTAGTTGCGCATATAGCTCTTGCGTATGGTAGAAATGCTGGATTATTAGCCGCCTTAATATTTATATTATTGTTACACAACAAACGGGAAGGGTTCGCTACTCCTAAATCTTCCAAGAAAAAAAAGGGCAACGGCAAGGACAAGCACGTGGAGAAACTTACAAATGCACCATCTCCATCCCCAGCACCAGCGCCAGCGCCAGCGCCAGCTCCAGCACCAGCTCCAGCACCAGCACCAGCACCAGCGCCAGCACCAGCACCATCTCCAGCGCCATCTCCAGCGCCAGCAAGTAAGGATAAACCTCAACACCCTTTGGCAAAATTTACAAATCCTAAGACGGGCGGACTGTCTATACCCAGTAAAGCGGCGGTAAAAGAAAGAATTCAAAACATTATCAGTCAGAAACCCAAGAAGAAGGTTGTACCAATTACCCAAACAAATAGAACAGATATCGGAGGAAAGTTGCGGTTGGACCCTCACATCAATTCGCAGGCGGCGAA
>JAAZZZ010000271.1 GCA_014238985.1 Gammaproteobacteria bacterium | reverse complement strand
GTGCCAGCCCTCATGACTGCAGCACTCACTTCAGTCCTTGGTGGTGCAGCTGTAACAGCTTTGACTCATGCATCAGCTTTGACTGCAGCTGGGATAGGCGCAGGCACAGCTCTAGTAGGCCTAGGATCCGCCATTCTAGCAATCTTTGGCATCCGTGCCATCGCCAGTCTAGCAGGCTCGGCCGTCCGTGCCATCGCCAAGTGCTTTGGATCTAAATCTGATAATCCAACTGAGGTAGTTAAAACACCATCAGCAACTGTTGGCGCAACTGATCTCCAGGGCTCAGCATCGAAAGCAGCAGTTGTTGATACAGCAGCTGCAGCAAATCATGATGATAGCAGCCCAGCACCAGAGACTAACTCAGCCTGCTAACACCCGGCTTTGAGTACAGACGGTCCGTTGCGCAACACGTTTGCACAACGGGTCATCTGACCTCACGGTCTCACCACTGGATATCCCCTTCAATGCTCAAATCTTTTAAAGCAGATTGAGCTTGATCAAACGGATTGATAGCTTATCGATCACACAGCCTTCAAACAAAGGCTATGTTCAATTGCATCGCCCTTTCAACACCACCCATCACAGCAATACACAGCAAACACAGACTTTGAATTTTTTCATAATCGGCCCTGCTGCCCTTCATCACACCACTATGGCCTACATTCACAATAAAATACTTTTAATTTAAAGCGCTTAAGCTTTCCTTAAGGTTTCCTTA
>JAAZZZ010000270.1 GCA_014238985.1 Gammaproteobacteria bacterium | reverse complement strand
CAATCTGCAGTCAAACGCATCACAACCTCAGCCTTAATTTTACAGGCTAAAGCATAAAAACGATCTAATACATCATGTTCTGAACCAGCCCAAACTGAAATCTCATGGTCTTGACACCACTGCACTATCACTTGATCTGCATCCGCATCAGATGTGGCTACCCAAACTTGATCGACTGTTGGAATGGCTTGAGCGGCTTCAACTATCCACTGCAATAGAGGCTTGCCTGCCAAACACTTGAGCACCTTGCCAGGCAAACGTGATGACCCCATTCGGGCTTGTATGATGACAATTGTATTCATACCATACTCCAACTTCTTGGACCCATTTCAGACTGTTTAATTCACTTGTAAGGCCCGATGCTTCAAAATCATCTGTGCTCATAAAACAAGCTGTTTCCTATATCACTTGGCTTAATGTTTACATTGATCGAACTTCAATTAATACTGTATGTCTTCAGCCAGTCTACCATAATTCTTAAACTATTATTAAATTAAATATAGACCCCTTGGATATTCATTTGACCATCATGCTGAACGTATCAGCCCATCTAACCAATTGCTGTTGAGCATTGAATGAATAGTCTTTTAATTATCTAACTTTTTACACTCAGCGTACATCTTATTTATAGCTGCATTACGTCATCTTGAATGATCGGATAATATCATCTCTGCTGCTTTTGCTGCTCCGAATACACTGCATATTGATGTGCTACATAATGCTAATTGTCTTCGT
>JAAZZZ010000026.1 GCA_014238985.1 Gammaproteobacteria bacterium | reverse complement strand
GGTTGAGTGGAAACACTCAGGAACTCAAAGCACAACTTGAAAAATATAATAATCCCTTTGGAAATAGTCTATTTCCTAATCCTGGATTATTAGAAATAAAGGGCAATCAAGATGAAATAGCGCTACCTACTTTTGATGCCACTCAATTTGATTTATCCCCCTTTAAAGCAAGACTCGTCAGCAATACTCAGCCATTTCTGATTACAGAAAAAGAACTCCCTAGCAGCGATGAATTTAGACCAGTATCATACAATTTTGGAGAGGCGTACGCTCAAAATGTTATTGAACATGGCGGAGGCTTATTCTTAGAGACACACGATTTTACTCAAACCATGACTCCATTAGATGCAAACGCTGCTGGCTTTATCACTTTAGGCAGATGGTATACTGATGCGAAATCAGAGTTAGCGTTAATAGCGGTTAAAGTTCCCTATGGCTATACATTAATCGTTGAATCTGGTTGCATACATGGAGATACAACATTTAAAGGCATGTATATGATGGCAATGACATCTAATCATCTTACCATGAACACCGCTGATACAGTATTTTTAAAAAACCCCGAAACTTGCAAGAATATAACCCTTTCAACCCCAGAGAAGGATACTGCACGACTAGCCTCTGTTGCTGCTAAACCTTTCTTCTTACCTTACGACCCAACAACCTCTCAGCTTCAAGAATTCGTCAGGGAAACTGATGGTCATAACTTTATTTTTCAGCCATTCAACCTGCCATTATGGAACGTAACCGTATATCGTCGGTTAAAGTATAATCCAGCGATCACATTAAAAAAATTATTATCCGCCCTACTCATTGCTTTGTTAACTTTTGCAGCTTGCTCAATCATTGCAGCTTATGTCATTGCAGGCATCAACTTAAGCACCAGCATTCCAGTGATTGCAATAGGCTCATTTGCCCTGTTTGCGACATTAATACTCACACCTTGCTTGATGTCATGGAAAACAAAGCTCGCGGCATCTACAACGCTCTCTGTTCTCACTTTTGCAGCATGCTCAATCATTGCACCTTATATCATTGCAGGCATCAACTTAAGCATGGGTATTCCAGTCATCGCAATGGCCTCATTGGCATTATTTACTACGTTACAACTGATCATTCCTTTAGAGCCCCCGACAGAGGATGCAAGCAATCACTTAGACTTAGAATCCAATCACACAACCCCTGCAGCAGTACTTTCTGCTTCTAGCACGACAAGGGCACCTACCCCCCACCACCCCAACACCGCTACCCTACACCCTGACGCTGAGGGATTCCAGCCAGCGCAGGCTGGCTCGCCGGCCTAGCGTCACATGATATGATTTTAAAAATCAACCATCTCCCTACACAGAATCTGAAACAACGCACTCAACACATTCAAAAACATCAACACAATACATATTTACTCAATATTTTAAGAGGTCAAAACCAAATTCACTTAGTTTTAGAAGCATAAACCAGTTAAAAAGGTATGCCTTATCTCTGTCTATGATCCAACTTCATGTCCTGTAAAACCCTGGTCTCTGATGCAGCGCTACTAACACACGGGAGAAAGTTGATGTCGCGTACCCTCTTGCACAAACAGGCTATCTTGAACGTCGGACACACAACGCTGTGATCCCAAGTCTCGTAATGAGCCTTTACCCTCAAGCTGTGCTCTCAAATTTAGAATCTCCTGTTGTAAATCAGAAATTAAAACACTTTGATCATTTTCAGGATGCGTACGCATTTTTTTCAATTGCATCACTTCGTCAATCAACTCCTGAACCAATTGTTGCATATGATGTAATGATTGTTGATGAGAACTTTTCATCAATTCCAAGGCCTCAGTATGCTTTTTTTCCATCATTAACTGAGCATCTCTCAACTGAGCAATGGTCTCAGATAAATGAGAGGTTTCTGTACGTTGTTTATAACACTCTAAACTGGTCTGAATGAGCATTGAAAAAGTGCTATTTCGTCTACGAAACAGATAAAATGTCCAGCCAGATTTTGCTGTCGATAACTGTTTCTTTAAATACTGCTGTATGCGTATTGATAATAATTTTTCACAATCAATTGTCATGCAATATTGAGTTAAAACTTCAATATCTTTGAGACGCGCTGTATGAATTACACGTTTTTGTTCTTTCAAATCTTGCTTATAAAAACGACACATCGATAACACATGATCATGCAAACTTTGATCACGACAATACGATTTAGAACAAACTTGTTTAACATCTTGCATCAATGCCTCCATCCATTTTTTGATAACGATTCTGAGAGATCCAACGAGACTCTTGAATCCTAATGTTCAATAATCCAGATTTCACACAACATGCACCCCGCCACTCCGAAATCAATTGAAGTAATTGTTCTGCACGTTTACGTAAATCTTCACACATCCATGGCAACATAGTGCTCAACGTTTCAGTGAGTAAATTTAAATCTCTCACTCCTTGAGCATGAGGTTGATGCGCATACATCCGACAACGCCTAAAAAGAACTTTCGTTTGATCAATATGCCTAAAATGCACCTGCATCAATTGCTGACAATCTGATAAGGATTCTACAACAGTGGGCCAAGGAGAGGTCTGTTTAGACAAAGGATATTTAATCGCAATTAAAACTTCTGGAACAATGGTTTGAATATTTTTAGACACTAAAAAACATTTAAGTGCCTGTACCACCTGAGAGAGTTGAACAGTTAACTCTTCTTTGAACAACCAATCTAAATGTGTTTGCATCATATTAATCGATGCATCTCCTAATAACTGCAGTTGAATCAAAGCAATACTAAAATCATTGAACCAAGGATTTGCTTGCATGCTTAAAGTACGCATACCCCTTAAAATATGTTGATCTGCAGTAGATACATAAGATTTATAAGCACACACTATCCACCACGGTTTAATTAAACATTGCCAACGTGCAGCGTAGGCCACCGAGCGCAATGGAATGAATAGATGATGTTGTAATTGACTCAGTCGTTCCACTAAAGAATTTGATGGATCAGATACCCATTGTGTACATCGCTGATGAAAGTGTTGCGCCACCTTCATCACCCACTGCTGCCCCTGTAAAGACGAGCCTTGATGATAGCGTTGAGCTACACACTCACACCCTTCAAGCCAAACAAACCATTGAGCCCAATTCTTTCCAAAAATTAAACTGTCGCCTTGTAACAAACAGGCTTTAGCTTCTTGGTTTAAATGACACAATTGAATCAATGTCTGTGCATCAGGCATTTTCTGCACATATAAATGCTGACACACAGCATCATCGATCAAGATCTGACATAATGTTGCAATTTGATGATTGTGTAATAATTCAGGTTGCTTAACCACCCGAGTCAACATATTTTGCACAGATTGACATGTATCATCTTCAACACCCAATATGAGCGCAGGTGTCAGAGTTTCTGTTAAAAAAGACAACGCAATCGTAGACTGC
Organism: Gammaproteobacteria bacterium; assembly: GCA_014238985.1. GTDB lineage: Bacteria > Pseudomonadota > Gammaproteobacteria > Comchoanobacterales > Comchoanobacteraceae > UBA729. The sequence continues at coordinate 5,112 of JAAZZZ010000026.1, read as the reverse complement.
CCAGAGAAAATAGCCCTCAAACCATGATGCGCATACGCCGTCAAGGCTTGCCCCTGACATAAATCTGCAATTGAAAATATACCCACATCCCAAGCGTGTATTAAAGCCTGTGAAACAATCAATTTCCCCACTTTAACTTGCGTCCGCATCCATTGATCAGATTTAACCGTTATCGCTAACCATTGACCTATTAAACACAAGTTCGGTTCAGCCTTTCCAAGACTCAACTGAAGACCACAAGCATCTCCCCATATCTGACACCAAGTGGACTGCAATGCTCCAGCAACCATCGGTCGTAATGACTGACAACGCTGCCAAAATTCAAATTGCACAGCAAGCCCAACACCCATCATCAAGTTTTGAGCCATATGCACACATTTATGATGTTGATAATGCAGCCATACATCAAAATCAAATGACGAGTGTCCTCCACAATTTGCCTGCTCTAATTGAATTTGTTGAACATAGGGCCGTGCATCTAAAGCAGGATATTGCGCACAAAGATCTAACCCTGAATCTGCTGACTGCAATTGAAGCGCATCAGTCCCAGTCGCTGTGAGCAAGGCACGTTTAATTAAAAAAGCACGCTTGGCATGTAATAAAATTGATGCGCGCTGAACAACACCTTGCTTTGTATGCTGAGTGGGTAATTGCTGAATCAGTTGCTGCAAACATGATTCAACCTCATTCATAGAACATTCAACCCTTGGGAGCAATAAAGCTGTTGTCAGTTGATCAATTGCGCGCTGCAATGGGCGCTGTTTTGAATCTTGATGTACATCAACATATGACTTTAATACACTGAGTAATTCGGACGCTTTAGCACCAGCACACACTAAAGCCCCTATCGCATGATCAGCCAAACATTGATCATAGCTCACTCTAAGTCGATGTAGCTGCTGAGACCATACAGGTTGTGATGTTTGAGGAGACCTTCGACAAATCGATTCAAAAATCTTTAAAAACCGATCAATCGTGCACATTGATTTATGGTTTAACATCTCAGTTTGTTTTAAATGATGCTGAATCGCTTGAGCACAATGTTCAAACACAATACTTTCTTGATCAATCAAGCACGACGCATAGGCTGATAAAAATCGTTTGCGTTTTCGATGCCATATAGGCCAAAGCCGATCTTGACAGGTTTGTACACGTTTTTGCTCCGCCAGCACCGTATGCAAACTCATTTCACATGATGTTAGATGCTTGGATAAAGAGGCTGTAATCTCTATATTCAGTAAGGTTTGAATCGATACCCACAATTTAAACTGATCAGATGTCGATTGAAAAAAATGGTCAAAAAACATTTGGCCAAATAAACAGCGATACCATCGAGGACACGCCTGAGGCACCCAATCAATCATTGAATCAGGAATGAGACATATCCCAAGAGGTTCAGGACGTTTAACCAAGGTGCAAGCAGGTAAATGAGTCTGTATTAACACTTTGAGCTCTGATTGATTAAATTGAGCAAGCACGGAAAACAAACGAGATACATCCATCCAAGATGTTCGATGCGTTGTCAGGTTTGAAAAAGCTTCTGAAGCAGCGCCCTCTATATTTAATGCCTGTAAGGCATCATAATGCAACCCATATTTTAGTATGGCGATTATGTGTTGTGTTGCCAAAATTTTAAGTTTCTGTTTTAAATGTGTACAAAGCGCTTTTGCCTGAAGATACTGTTGAACTTGCTCTTCATATCCCCCACTTTGATCAGGGCGCATATGCTTTAAAATATAAGCATGTTGCTCGATTTTATGATGGATTTTAAAAAATGATTGAATCAACTCAAGCAATTCTTTGATTTCAAATGTTAAAAAATCACCACAGATCTGTAAGATTTCACGCTGATCTTGAGCAATTGAATGTGCCTGAGATTGCAGTCGTGAATTTAAGCTTTTACGTTCATCAAAAACAGTTCGATACCGTATCCATAATCTTATAATTTCACCCCTAGATACAGAAGGTTGATCAAGGCCTGCTTGAATCATTTGATCAAGCATCAACTGAGCATCTTTCTCATGATGTTGTTCAAATAATTCAATATCTAATTGTATAGACTTCCATAATTCAAGTTGATCAAGATAGGCCGATCGACCCTCCAATAGATTCCAAAACCAACGACATAGATCTCCAAACATGTTCCCCTCCCAAGTCATGTAGATTCAATTATTCTTTAGGAGAAACACACAAGACTCAATACAGGGTTTTGATTCAAAATATAAAAAATTGTATGACAAAAAAAATCCAGCTAAAAGAAATTTGACTTAAAAATCAAAAGTAACAGCAGCATCACTTAGCTCTGCGATATCCTTGGTAAATCAGCAGTGCGCTGATACAAAACATAGCCAACAATAACCAATCAAAATTCATCAATGCAAATGTATAGTCTTCTGTATGGTGTCTCACTTGACTTGAGTCCAACCAAAAACCAATCAGCGGTTGAATCAGGGGAATTGGAATCACCACAAGCATATTAATTAAACCATTGACTGTACCATAATGCCTTTTTCCAGCCTGCTCTGTACCCACCATATAACTCAATACATAACTGCTCACACCCACACCTAAACAAAATAATAAAACCTGCAAGACAGGTGCAGATAAACCAGAACCCCATCGAACTAAAACTGTAAAACAAAACAACACCAAAATACTGAACCCTCCGGTCACCCAGGGGCGCAATCGCCGAAATTTACCTAAGTACCCCAGAAAAGGCGCACCTAAACCAACACCCGCCAATAAAACACCATTTAATTGACTGGCTTGCATGATGGTCCGATGCCAACCATGCATATAAAAAGGTTGTGCCCATAAGCCCTCAAAAATAGTTACAATGCCAAACAAACCACCTGCCAATAATCCATACCCAAGAATGACCGGGTTTTTAAGATACTGAACCAACTCTTTGAGTAATGATCTAATCGAAGTTTCAGTCAAAGCATCCTCTTCTTCTGAGACATGTAATTCGGGCATCACCAATGCAATCAATGCAGCTAAAACAGCCAAACCCAAAGCCAACATTCGACTCACCACTTGCCAACTTAAAACCTGCACTGCATCTGGCAGGATCATCTCTAATGTAATGATACATGCAATCACTAATGTTTCAGACAAACCTAACATCACAGCAAACTGAGAAGGCTTAAAACAATAACCAATGAGATCCATTAAAGAGACAAAACAACAGGACAAACCCACACCAGCCAATAAACGCGCAAATACAGCCCAAGCAAAACTAGGCGCATAGCCAAAAAACATCATGCTCCAAGCCGCCAGTGTTAATCCCACCACTAAAATACTTTTTGCGCCAAAACGATCAACCAATAAACCTGCTGGAATCTGCAAAAGACAATACACAGGATAATAAGCACCCGCCAAAAATCCTGCTCGAGTCGCTGATAAATGAAAGGTAGCTGTTAAACCATCTACCATAGCGCCAGAAGACAATTGAATTGTCATCTGAAACAACAAAGCCATCACACCCAATAACCAAGCAATGATCTTCATAAAAGACGTGTTCGAACTCAAACTCAAACCATCTCCTCCATGTAGCATGATGATTATTGTACCGAGGGTCGGACTCGAACCGACACGGTGTTACCACCACCAGATTTTGAATCTGGCGCGTCTACCAATTTCGCCACCCCGGCTCGATCGCGAGTATAACGCCAAGCATCAAGTGCATGCAAGGCATGTCATCACAGAATCTTCCAATCAACATAAAATATCAACCTGGGATGTTATCAGATCAAATAAAAAATCAAAACCTCTTATAAAAAAGAACGTGCCTTCAGAAAAAGGCGCGTTTAAAAACGCTTGCTTTAACTAACAACTCAAGTAGTCATGCGAGGAGAGTTTGATGCTAACTGTAGGGCCGAGGTGTCTGTTAGATCAGTAGACCTTGCCTCCTCATCAGGCAAGGCATTGGAATTGATAGCGGATGATTTTAACGCCGTAATACGAGTACAAATCAAATTATGTTTCTCTACAGATTGACGATTTTTTAACGATTGATCACTCAAATTGCGATAACAACAATAAGCCCCTACCAAACAGGGCAGACCCACAAACAAGAGCATTGCAAGCCCTGGAGACATCGATAAAGCCCCCCCTGCGCCATTCATCATCTCTTGAAAAAATGCAGGAAACTCAAACACCTCAGCATCAGAAAGCAATGCCAAAGCACTCAAGCTCCCCCCGCATAATACAATACGAAAGGATTTTAGTTTTGCCCTATACTGCCGAGGCTTTGCTAAAGAATGCTTCTGTGAACCATTAACTAAACAAGTTGTAATCTCTGAGATTAAAGTCTTCCATAACACTGCCTGAGTGTGAGCGGCTCGAACGGCTTTTTGCTCAAATGCTCGAGTGCCTTGCTTGAACCTTTTTTCTTTATTATCTTCTCGATCAACCTCTGCTTCTAGAACTTTTAATAAAGATAATAAGTCCAAACGTGTTGAATCATTAAAAGGTTCTTGAAGTGCAAGCGCTTCAAGCTTTTGACGAATATACCGCTCCGCACACGCTTCAGGTGATTCAGAGCAAGCGCTTTGAGGGTCAAAGCCTTCAGAGGCAAATTTTTGAAAGATTGTCTTCTTTAACTGAACAGCAGATTCATCTTTATCCTCCAGCCAAGGCAAGACTATAAGCAGCGTTTTTACATGATCCCTAAACGAAAATGCTTCATAATCTTCTTCAAAAGCAGCTGCAGATTTAGCATACTCTCTTTTGAAATAGAGATCATTCAAAAAACACTCGTACTTGCTCATCAGCGTGGCCTCCTTTTATCATTATTTAAAACAACGACCTCACCATAACAGATTGAAACACAAAAATAAAGATAAAAAACAATTTAAATTAATTATTATTATATAAAAATAACAAATATTGCATTTTAATTAATAATTAAACGCCTGTCATGCCTGAAATACACCCCCTTCAATACAAAAGCTGCAGATATGTCTGCAGCTTTTATCGTCATATTAGACAGTGTGGTTGAGGCTGCTTGAAATTTAAAACCAACAGCCTCACACAATCAGCTTGAACGCACAAGTATGCTACTTACTCACTACCACCACCAGGAGTGGGACTTTGAGAAGAGCTAGGCGA
>JAAZZZ010000269.1 GCA_014238985.1 Gammaproteobacteria bacterium | reverse complement strand
ATATTTCAATCCATGACACTGCATACACCGACTTGCAAAAAATTGGCCACCTTGAATCAATACCTTAGGTTGAACGGACTGTGAAGGAAAAGTTTCAAGTCGTATCGGCGCAGCAAAAACCCCCTGCGTCATCAAAAAAGCACTTAACCCCAAACACACCCAAAATCTGAAATAAGACACACTCATCTTTTTAATCCAATATGCACAGGCGGTTGTGCCGCCTGCTCCCAACGGGTATACCAAGGCATCAAGAGGAAACAAGCAAAATATAAGATGGTCATCACTCTTGCCATCACAACATATCCATTGATCGCAGGTTGTGTTCCCAAAAATCCGAGTGCTGAAAAACTGATCACCAAAATCACTAAAGCACATTTTGAGCCCTGTCCCTTATAACGAATAGATCGAACAGGGCTTCGGTCTAACCAAGGTAAAAAACATAAAATGACGACAGCACTCAACATCACTAAGGCGCCGTACGCTTTATCTGGAACAGCACGCAACATGGCATAAAAAGGTGAAAAATACCACACAGGTTTAATCTGCGCCGGCGTCACCAGAGCATTGGCCTGTTGAAAATTATCTGGTTCTAAAAACAGCCCGCCCAAATCAGGGGCATAAAATAAAACCCAAGCAAACATTGTTGCTACGGCAACAGGTTGTAAAGCCAATTACGCGTTTTTGGAATTACCAGACCATAATCGATGCCAGGAAAGTTTGCCGGACAGCTGCCACACTG
>JAAZZZ010000268.1 GCA_014238985.1 Gammaproteobacteria bacterium | reverse complement strand
TTTTCAGCAGGGCTCAGGCGTGTCTTTGATCTTAACAATCTGTCTAAATCCTTAATATCCCTACCCACTGGCATTGAGATGATCCACTGTTTTTTGTCATCATTGTCTGAGCTGTCGCCCCCCCCCACTAGGGTAGGTATGAACTCTTGGCCCCTTGACATACGTGAGAGTGCTTGATGCATCTTCATTTCGTCAAGATCTTCTGTTTCTTCATAGCTCATTTGCTTGACGATCACATGCATATTCGATTGATCAAAACCTCTTGAGCGTAATGTTTCAATAATGCTCTTAGCCTCGTCCTTATGCATCTCAGGGAACATTTTCCTTAAATCTTTTTTGCCACTGATAGGCAATTTGAATACTGAACCCTCTGTACCTTCCCCAATCTGATAGCGTTTTAAATCAGACGCTTGCATCTTCAATCTTGATTGAACACGCATTCTCTCTGGTAAAGGCTTGTGTCTAGACATCACAATACTCCTGTATAGAATGCTGATTAAATTTTAAAGAAATGATTTTATGCATTGCTTAATCATCAGCGCTTTTTCACAACAACCACTTTCAATAAAGTCTCTCTACGCATTGCCTATATTATATATCATTATAGAATATAAAGACCCATTCATGTTTCTGATCGGCATACTTTGACTGTCATCAAACACCCTTTAGATATGTTTAAATGCGTGGATGATCTAAATATAATTGACGCCCCACAATGCACTTCAAAGTGTGCTGAAACATGTCAA
>JAAZZZ010000267.1 GCA_014238985.1 Gammaproteobacteria bacterium | reverse complement strand
GCCGTTGTTGGTTTTAGCATCCGTATAAGCCTCCTGAGCCAGTAAGGCCTCCACGACATCTCTATGGCCATTTCGAGCCGCCCACATCAGCGCGGTGTAGCCATATTCGCCTTTTATGTTAAGAGCAGCGTTTGCATCCAGCAAGGCCTTGACGACTTCTATATAGCCCCTGTGAGCGGCACACATCAGTGCGGTGTTGCCGTGTTGATCTTTGATGTTAGGTTCAGCGCTCTGATCTAGTAAGGCCTGCACCATGTCTGCACGGTCTTTGTTAACCGCCAAGATCAGCGGGGTGGTGCCGTTTATCTTTGTATTTAAATCTAAAACAGAAACATGCCGAATGAGCACTTGGAGTGTGTCGATTCCCTCTGAATTTATAGCTGTTCTAAAGAATTGTTCGCGTGTTTCTACGCTTTTAATACACAGTATCAGCGTTATCGAGGCAAAAAGGCCTAGTATCAATAGCGCAGGTGTAAAACCCGCGAACACAAGTCCAACCATTAAGGCGACCGATAGAAGTAAGGTGAGGCTCGAAAAAGAAACAATTGCCAAGTTGTTTCGATCAATTGTTTGTTGAGTGATTTTCATTGTATTCTCTATAAATTATAATGATATTAATCATTGATATAGGTGATTATAGCAAAGCAACATTAAGATAAAGTTAAGCAATTTTTGAATAATCGGTATACGGTATACATAGGTGGCTCAAAAAAGCTCAAGTATTTCAAGAGAGAGAGTGTGTGAATCAGCGTCTTA
>JAAZZZ010000266.1 GCA_014238985.1 Gammaproteobacteria bacterium | reverse complement strand
ATTGGGAATTGGGGCTCATGCTTATAATTAGTACTACTTCTATTGTGTTTTCATCACTTCTTTTTTCTGGAGGATTTGCTGAGTATGTAAATCAAACAGACTCTCGTCTGATTTCAGATGCCTCACTTGGAAGCAATGACGACAGAGAAAAAGATTATGCGTGGGGCGACCTTGATCTTGACGGCGACATCGATTTAGTTTGTGTCCGAAAAGAGCCATTCACTTCAACAGGGCGGAACCGAAACGTGTTGTTTATGAATGAAAATGGAGCGCTTGTCGACCGAACAAAACAATATGCTGTCAGCACAGACGTATCTGGCGACATGGGGTTTTTAACTCCAACGAATGATCGTGATGTCATTCTTTATGACCTTAATGATGACGGCTGGCTCGACATGGTTACAGTGACAACCCTGACTGATAATGCGCCAAAACATTTATCTCACCCACGCGTGTACATCAATCTTGGCGAGACTGATGGGAATTGGCAAGGATTCCGATTCGAAAATGATCGTATCCCAGAAATGCATAGTGAAGCAGGACCTCGCTTTTGCAGTCTTGCAATAAATGACGTCACTGGTGATGGGCACCCAGATATGTATTTTGGTGACTATGACAGTGGAACATCACAAATCTTTGATTACAACAACCGTTTGCTAGTCAATGATGGCAATGGCTTTTTCAGTGACCAAAGTGCTGAGCGAATGACTGATGAAATGTTGCTTTCAGCTTTTGGTGCTGCAAGCGAAATGGCAGACATGAATGGAGATGGCGTGCTTGATAT
>JAAZZZ010000265.1 GCA_014238985.1 Gammaproteobacteria bacterium | reverse complement strand
AGTTTTATTTCTAAAGCTCACTGTTTCTGAAATAGAATTGACAACTGATACACTGGCATCTGTTGCGCCTAGTTTTTTTGCAAGATCTAAGCAATATGATGCTTTAGATATTAAATATTCTTGATCTTTAATCATGATCTATAATTTTGTTCCACCAACAGTCATCTTATCTATTAGAATTGATGGTTGAGCTACTCCAACTGGTACTCCTTGACCTGCTTTACCACAAGTCCCAATACCTGGATCCATCATCATATCATTTCCAACCATTGATACTTCTTTCAAAATTGAAGGACCATCACCTATTAAGGTTGCTCCTTTAATTGGAGAGCCAATTTCACCATTATTTATTTCATAAGCCTCTGTACAATTAAAAACAAATTTTCCAGATGTAATATCTACTTGCCCACCTCCAAAACTCACAGCAAAAATACCTTTATCAACTGACTTGATCATTTCATCTTGAGTTTGAGTTCCACTTAACATCATTGTGTTTCTCATTCTTGGTAAAACAATATGTTTATAATTCTCTCTTCTGCCACTACCAGTAGATCTAGTATTCATTAATCTTGCATTCAATCTATCTTGCATAAAATTTTTTAAAATTCCATTTTCTATTAAAACTGTTCTTTCTGTTGGAGTTCCTTCATCATCGATTGTAAGGCTTCCTCTTCTTTTATCTATTGTTCCATCATCAACAATTGTAACCCCTTCGCTAGCAACTTTTTGGCCCATCAAATTATGAAATGCTGATGTTTTTTTTCTGTTAAAATCTCCTTCTAAACCATGACCAATAGC
>JAAZZZ010000264.1 GCA_014238985.1 Gammaproteobacteria bacterium | reverse complement strand
TTGGTTTTTTTATTCCAATCAATACCCTTAATTCTTTCAAGAAACCCATGCACAAAATGGATACGGAACTGTTCGCCTTCTGAAATGATTTCAAGACCTGATTTTTCTTGTTCTTCAATCCAAAGCATTGCAGATTCTTTTTGTTTTTCCCACAGTTCATTCTCGGAAACTTTCCATTTTGGCCAAAGGGTTTCAGTTTCAGCCAGCCAGCCATGTTTTGGTAAGCTGCCTGCTGTGGTGGCTTTAAATTTTTTTGCCATTTTTTTTATTAACTTGTTAAACTCCAAACACTTTAAAATGACTTTTCTTAAAAACAAAGCAATATAAGCAATTCAGTACAATAATAATTTATAGCAATGGGTATTCGGTGTGGCATAGTTGGTCTTCCTAATGTGGGAAAATCAACCCTATTTAATCTCTTATCAGATGGCTCTGCAGAAGTCGCTAATTATCCTTTTTGCACCATTGAGCCTAATATTGGCATAGTCACAGTTCCAGATGAAAGATTAACTAAATTAGCTGCCATCGCTAACCCCGAGGAGATCATACCGTCTGTTATTGAGTTTGTGGATATTGCAGGATTAGTTCAAGGTGCTTCAGAAGGTGAGGGCTTGGGGAATAAATTTCTAGCTAATATCAGAGAAACAGACGCTATCATCCATGTTATACGTTGCTTTGAAGACAAGAATATCACCCATGTGTCGGATGTCATTAATCCTTTGGATGACCTTGAAATTATTAATACCGAATTACTATTGGCAGATATTCAAACACTTGATCGCAATCTATTTCGAGCTGAAAAGCAATCCAA
>JAAZZZ010000263.1 GCA_014238985.1 Gammaproteobacteria bacterium | reverse complement strand
GAGTGAGTCAAAGCTTCCTGTATCAAACCAAGTGACATCTTCACCAAAGCAAGCAACATGCAGCATATTCTCTTCAAGGTAGGCGTTATTCACACCTGTGATTTCATATTCTGTGAAGAGCCTGCAACCTCTGCAAGTCTTTGCAGCGTCTGTTGATTTGCCAACATAGTTACCCTCATCATCTTTGAGTGCTGTGAAATTCTTAACAAGATGATTTTTGATACCTTTATCTTTTATCAGACCTTCAATTGCAGCCACCTTTTGTCGTAATGTCATAAAGGCAGTTTTAGTTATCGTAATTAATTCACTATTTTTCTTAACACCTGTCGCTTCATTCATATGTGTGTGCCATGCAACAAGATCTACACTGCTTAAGCCATCAAGTACGTACTCGTCTAATAGTGTTGGGTTCTGATTTAGATATGTTGCGATTGGTGCTGCCTCTGCCTCTGACATGCCTTTATTTTCTACAAGATATTTGAGAGATGCACCCTCATCATTCCATTCTGCACCAGTCTTTTTGTAAGAACTGGCACTGTTGAATTTTATACTGTTACAAAGACGTTTGTAATTACGTAATAGCAAAGGCGTTTCGTTTAATGCGTTTGCAAGTTGCTTTTCACTGTCAGTTTTTGGTGCATCATAGATTACACCCTTATCCTCTTCGTTTACAAGTTTAACCCATGTGCCATTATGGTTTGGTACACCTTTGAGGCAAAAAGTATTTGCGATAAAGTGATTACCTTCAAGTTCTTTTACCTTTTCCGCTACAACTGTTCCTTCTTCACCAGCATTAGTCGCAATTTGCCGAAGAGGTTCTTCCAATGCCCGTCTAACGATTTGGG
>JAAZZZ010000262.1 GCA_014238985.1 Gammaproteobacteria bacterium | reverse complement strand
CGAACGAAAAAATTTCCAAAGATCGCGATGAGGAAAAAGAATCGTTGAAAAAGGAAGTAAAAGAATTGCGTCAAATGATGGAAAAAATGATCCAAGCGCAAAGTGAAACAAATAAATGTTTTCATAAAACCCTCTTTGGGTTCAAACTATCAAGGTCCTTTACCCCTAAAAAAGGCGATTTAAACACTTTCAAGCATTTCACTCGCCAGACGTTCGAAGCAAAAGATGATCCACTCACACAACTGATAGAACCTTGAAATAGCAAAGAAGGTACATCACTTAAAATCATTATGCATTCACCAGTGCATCAAAAAACCCCTGCGATTTGCAGGGGTCATAGAGAATAGAGTTGGGTCTAAACGAGCAAGATTGAATTCCTTGCTAAACGCCAAACAACTAAGGGCGCTTGCTGTTACGGATTCCCTGAATTGCCGCTGCGTAATCGGGTTGGTTGAACACACCAGAACCACTCACGATGGCGTTCGCACCAGCTTCAATCACTTTCCATGCATTAGCACCTTTAACGCCTCCATCCACTTCAATCCATGGATCAAGGCCTTTTTCATCGCACATACGGCGAAGATCACTAATTTTCTTGACTTGATTATCAATAAAGCTCTGACCACCAAAACCTGGATTCACACTCATTACCAAAACTAAATCAATTAAATTTAATACGGGCAGAACTTTGTCGACCGAAGTTTTGGGATTTAAAGACACTCCCGCCCTCTTATTATATGATTTGATTTTTTTTATTGAACTGACTAGATCGTTAGTAGCTTCCGGATGTATGGTAATGATATCTGCACCAGCATCAGCAAAGTTTTTAATAAAATTATGAACTGG
>JAAZZZ010000261.1 GCA_014238985.1 Gammaproteobacteria bacterium | reverse complement strand
ACAACGCCCTTCTGCTGCATTTGCGCTGCCATGAGTGCCATTTTGTTTCCAGGCGCAGCGCACATATCAAGTATTCTCTCTCCGGCCTGAGGCTTAAGTAACAACGCCGGCAACATAGATACCGCTTCTTGAATATGAATAACCCCAGCCCTGTATAATGGATGGTTACCCAACGATACATTATCAGGAACAACAAAAGTGCTTGGTAACAATGGGCTCTGCGTATACTTGATACCTTCATCTTGCAGCCATAACTGCACGGTATCTGCACCAGCTTTAAGCGAATTCACCCAAAAATTCTGCTGTAATGGCGATAGCAGCATCTTTTCAAAGGATGGCAAATCAGGAATATATTGTTTATACCGCTCGTACCACATAATACCTACTCAACATAACATAACTATGGCAATTTATATCATACAAATAGGTTCTGATACCAGTATATTGACCACCATATCTACGACACAAGACTGTTTGTCCAAAAAGTACAACAATTTGCCTGTTTCTCTTATTTGATTTACACTTTATATCAAATCATTTTGGCCACATCCCTACCTATGAAGGAATACTGCCATGTTACGCTTTTCAACTCAACACACTCAATCCAAAACACCATTTACAAAACATCCTTTGGGGATCTTGGTGCTTGCTGCCAGCATGCTCATTATTATATTGTGTTGTCTGAGCCTCAATGGCTGTGCCTCAACACCACAGCCTGTATTAACAACATCTCATCATGTGAATTTACAAAAGTACAGTGGGCTTTGGTATGAAATCGCATCTTTTCCTAATTCATTTCAAAAAGGCTGTCGCTGCACCACAGCCAGATATTCATTAGAAAATGACTATGT
>JAAZZZ010000260.1 GCA_014238985.1 Gammaproteobacteria bacterium | reverse complement strand
GCTACACCCGAAGACGCCATCGCTTTTGGCTCAGGGGGGTGGGCAACAGCCGGACGGTTCTACCATTATTTATCAAAGCAACAAGCGACATTAAGCGCTGCTGATCAGCACTACAGTCCTACAACGGATTTAAATAACAACATTTCAGATCCAGTTTTTAGCCCACAATCTCCTCCTCAGCCAAAGAGTGATCCTAGTATTTCAAGCGCTGGCACAAGCAGTGGTGCTTTACGAACATATTATGAGTATGCTAAATATTTAAAAGATTATTTTCTCCAGGATACTCCCAAGCAAAAAGAAGCCTTGACCAGTGCTGCCTTAAGTTTTTATCATTCTGTGAACACAACAGGTTATCAACCTTTTCAAAAAGGTGTTATTGATTCCTTTGATGTGAGCCGGCCTCCTCCCGGATATGAGAGGGAGAAGATGATGTTAAAGGCGCTCGGTTTTTCGAAATCATACATTGAACAGGCATATCCGGTGTATTCAAAATTATCTCAAGATGAGAAATTGAACATTACACAGATGTATTTAAAACACACTAAGGATCAAGCGCTTAACGAGGCAGTGCGGGCGGAGGCGAATGAAATTGAGCAAGATAATGAGGCTGCGAAGAAGGATGCTTCATGGACTAAGCATATTACTGCATTGAATACGGGCCCCCTTGGGCGTGATTTGCCTGGGGTGACCGGCCGAAGCGCTTTTGATAAAGACCATTATAGTGACAAGCGCTATTCAGTCGCAGCAATGAAAGCAGCCGGTTTTTCAGACGAAGATCTTATGAGTATAGGATATACTCAATCTGAAATTAACGAGAGTAAAGATACTTATCTTGCAGCTCAATCTAAATTCTATGGGACAGTATCACAATTAACAGTACG
>JAAZZZ010000025.1 GCA_014238985.1 Gammaproteobacteria bacterium | reverse complement strand
GTACTTTGGTGTTCAAGATTTTAAAGACCATGGCAAGATCAATAATCTTCTAAAGAGCATACCTTCTAATCATACAGGAACAGTATCGAATGCGTCTCACGTGTCTATTGCTGCGCCTGCAGCTGCGCCTCCAGCTGCATCTTCAGTTGTAGTTCGAGAAGCAGCGGCTCTTTCTTCTAATTCTGCTCGTTCAGGGCCTGCCGCAGTCTAAACTTGAAGGGTTCAGAGTTTAAATGTGCTTGCTGATTTTAGATCTGAGCATTGGGTGTGATTCGATTTAATCCAGCTTGTTTTGTGTGTCAGTGGGTTATTTTGAAGGTACGATTTTGATTAGTACTGATCATGCGCATAGTATGATAAGGTTTGATTACACCATTTTGGGGGGAGTGTGTGATGCCGATGAGTTTATTAGAGTTCAAACACTTTTTAGAGACATTAGAATCTTTTAAGGTTGTGACTGATTGGATGTTGTTGCCTGCATCAACGCCGGCCTCTTCCCCTCAAGGCGCTAGTGCTCAGCAGCAAAAGTCTCCTGGCTCGCAGTCAACATCACGGAAGAAGAAGCGCTCATCAGGCAGCGTGTTTGGTTGTGCAAGCCCTAATAAATCTAAGAAGCACGAGCAACTTCCTTCATCACCTTCAGCAGCGTTATCTTCATGGGGTCAAGCGCGAACAGAGCTGTTGAAAGCTTTGGAAGCGTTTGATGGCGGTGGCTCTGAAGTGACCGCAGCACTGACCGCGCTAAAAGCGATAGCATCCTCGAAATCGGACGTAGCAGAGTCGGGCGTTGCCAGGCATTTTGATGTGGTTTTTGAGGTTTTTGAAAAAAACTCTCAGGATTTTAAAAATCCCTCTTTAAAGAAGGGTTTTAACCGTTTTATCAGTGCTTTAAAGATAGCGCTGTCTGAATCTGCGCCTGCAAAAGCGCCGACGGTCAAAGAACTTATTAAACAATCGCTTTTTACAACAACTTGGACTCCAGAAGAGGCTCGATTTTTTCAAACTTTAAGGATCCACGAACCTTCCTCTGATCCTGTGACAGCAGTTGATTGTATGACGATTTTAACAGCGATGGGCGTGCAAGAATACTCAGTCTGGATGCAGGCATTATTGTTTCCATTGGATCAAGATTCAGCATTAGCGTCTCAGCTTAGGGCAACAGAATTAACTACGCCTGCCTCCTTAAATACGCTGCTTACAAAGACACCTGAGCCTGAGTCTGAATTGAAGCCAACAACTGATCACAACAAGACTGTAGGTGCTCTCGCTGTAGTGCAACCAGCAGGTGCGGCTGCTGCTCAACCTTTGCCACAGATGCCTCAACCTAACTCATTATCTTCAGATAAAAATAGAGTCGTATCAGATGCTGTTGCCCAGTTGACAGCAAAAGGTTCACCTGAGCCTGGCAAGGCTGCGGATGCCCTCGCTGTAGTATCGGATGGGGCAGCATCTAGTGCACAGCAATCTCTCATGAACGCAGAGGACCTTGAATTTCTACCTTTATCTATGTGGCGCATTTTTCTTCTGAATATAGGGCTGCTGTTGATCACTGTTGGGGCTGCAGTGTGTGCGCTTCAGCCGTATTGGAGCACCATCATAGCGCCTTTTTTAAATCATTTGATACTTCCATTGACCCCAACGACTGTGCCGATCTATATCGTCAGTGCACTTTTCGTGGGGGCATGGTTGTTGATGGCGGGCCAAACGTTTAGACATTTTTTACAATTTAGAACAGACCAGAACTGCTTAACCAAAGGGACATCTGGCCATGGCTCTCAGAACATTCATCGAGCACAATTAATGGTCACCACTAAAGCACTGTATAGGAAGATTTGTTGGCTGATAATGCTTGGATTGTGTTTGTCTGTTTTATGCCTGTCAGCTGCTGTGTATGCGCAGTGGCCCTTGATTTCATCTGTCTTTTTGAGCTCATCTTTGCTTGTGCAGGTCTTGATGGTGGCGCTTCCAAGTGTGTGCGTGGTGGGCGTGATGGGGGCGATGCTGTATGCTGGCTGGTGGGCTGTTCAGCCTTATCAAGCATTTTTATCTAAATTTGAAGTGTCGAACCGTTTAGCTAAAAACCAGGCAGATCTGTCGCAGGGCGCTCAGAGTCTAAGCCCTCAACAGGCGGCAGTGGTGCAGCAGCCGAATAGAGAGGAGCGGGAAGCTCAGGTAAAAACGAGATTGGCTGCTCTACAGCCTACTGTCGCCACAACAGCAAGACCTTAGCTGTGCGTGACACAAGCTAGAGCAGGTTAAAACAAGGCCGTCAACCTTCATACAGCGCCTCCTAAACTTTAAGATCTGAGTGGTTAATACGGTTTTGCTTTTCACCCTGAGTGCTGTTTTTGAGCTGTTTAACGCTCAAATTTGTATTGAAATATATGATGTGTGCGCATGATGTGTGCTGTGCTGATCAATTTTGAATTGCTGCTGATCAAATTAAATGCGTTATGTATCTTAATAGGTTGTTCTCATTCAATATGATTTAATCATCTTCTAAAAGAATTTTTTAAATATTCAATGGCCTATTACAGGTGCATTGTCTTAATCGATACATTTATTTCTCAATGACTGATGGGTGTATTGGGCTGGTTTTGCCCCGTTTCTGCTTGATGTTAAGAGGCGCTTTGAGTGATCAGTAGACGATCTATTAAAATCATAAAGGCTATTTAAGATTTCCTTAAGAATTATAGTATATCATGATTCTAGTATTGTAATTATTTAAAGATTAATAAGGATTAATAATATGCTTGATTTACATGTAACAGTTCCAGAAAATGATGCAACAGCTCCAGCAAGCATTCTTGGTCACTCTAATCCTGTGCCCCTTGATCTAGAGCAAAGTAAGTCTAATCCTGTGCCCTTTGATCTAGAGCAAATCGGTCAAGACCTTGCTCGTTTATCAGATGATTTATCGCTTTATAATGTGTTTCGAACGTGGGCGATGACCTTTTCTCAAGAGTATACAGAGGGAGATCAATTTCATCCTCAAGTTATAGATCCTAATACAATTAAACTAATGTCTGCTCTAGGATCAAATATGGAGACAATCTCTTCAGAGCAGCTGGGTTTACTTTTAAGGGATTTAGACGAAGACATTCTTCCTTGTCATAACGTTTTAAAGCTTTTAATTTCTACTGCATTAGAATCTGCATTAGAATCAGATCAACATGTGTTAGAGGATGCAGAAGCATCACTCGCTTTACAAGCGCGTTATTCTTTTTTTAAGCCATTAAATATTTTGATGATCCAAATGGACTCTGCTGAGAGCAACAGAGGTATCGGAGATCTTGATATTCTTCAACTCAATCTTCAAGGTTTGATTGAGGCGTTAGATGAAAAGTTCGATGAGGCTAAAATAGCTCTACGTGCATTGAATGGTGATCATGATCTTAAAAATAAAGTATCTCGTCTGGCAGCACAGTATGGTCTTTCATTAGCAGAGGAGACTTTATCTGAGGATGAGGCGGTTGAAGAAGTAGCGCAAGATAACCCAGTGGACTTGCATGCTATAAGGGCAGGCGCTTTTTATGGTTTAATGATTAGTTTATTAGGGTTGGTTGTCCTAGAATTTTTGCCATTCAGCATGAGCGTCATAGCGATGCAGGCATTAAATGTAACAGTGATACCTGTGTTGAATTTTGTCTCTGGATTATTCGGTGGTTCTGTGGGTGCGCTTACTGCAATGAGTTCGCTTGGCACAGTCGCTGCTTTTGTTGGAGCGAGCTTTGTTATAATGGGTTTTGGGGCGTTGATCGGACACTATGGAGCGGAGAAAGTGTTTCGAGCAGAAGCGGTTGTTGAAGAAAATACTGTTTCGGCACCGGTGCTGGCAGTAGCAATCGCAGTTATTCCGGATGCTGGCAATGGCGACTTTGATGTTGAAGGGAGAGTGGAAGCGAGTGCTGATGTATTTGCTGTTGAAGTGCGTCCCTAGCAATACACCCACACCCTAGAGTTCGTCATTATTCACTGATATGCACTCTTGACTGTTGAGTGGATTGCGTGTTGATCTTGATTTTTAAATGTTATATGCATGACGCCATTCAGGTGCCTTGAATCGTCGATTCAATCCAAAGGGCTTAAATTCTAATGAGGCTGCCGGTATAGGCGTGCTTTAGGCCTGTGTTGGTTTGAATTTCGACTGCACCTTGATCATTGATGCCCATGAGCGTGCCTGTTATCGTCGTTTCAAGTGTTTTAAGGCTGACCGATTCTCCTTGATATGCCATATATTTGAGCCATTGGGCCTTCCAGCTTTGATCTGGGGTTTTAAGTGTTGTGGCGATGGATTGAAGTAAATCGAGGAAAAGCTTTTCTATATCAATGTTGGCATGAAGGTTAAGTGCAGTGCTTTCAGGCGGCAGGTCTGGGTGTGGGTTCAGGTTCATGCCTAGGCCCAAGATGATTTTTTGATGTGTTAAACAGGGCTCTGTGTCGATGAGAATGCCTGCACATTTTTGATCCTTGAGTAAAATATCATTCGGCCATTTAATTTGAGGGTTTAGGCCGTGTGTTGCTAAGCATCTGGCCACGTGTGCTGCAATCATACACGTCCATGGGTGTGTGTTGAGAGGGCATAACGCTGCGATTGAGCACCAAATGCCTGTTTGAGCCGGTGCAATCCAAACATTTTGACGTTGGCCAATGCCATCTGTTTGCTGTTCGGCGGTACAGAGATACAGGCAGTTTTCTTTTAAATTGTCTTGATTATGTAGAAAAGTTTGGGTTGAAGGGAGCGCTTTGAAGGCTTGCCAATCTAAGGCCCAAGGTTGCACAGCATCTTGTACAACCTGTGTGTGTGATGTGGGTGTTAAGTGCATGGGGTCTTCAGTCTTTTGAATGATATGAGTATACTGATCTGAGTGCAGCCTGCATAGTGCAAAGGAATTGAAGTGCGATTGGTGTGTTTACATGGTTGGAGTGGTGCTGCACAGCATATGCATCCATTGGCGCATGCCTTACAACTTAAATTAGGCCAACAGGTTTCAACGTTAGATTTAGGACAATACAGCAGTTTAGACGATGCGCTCACCTTTGATGATCTAGCGACCGCCATGATGCAAGCGTGGCAATCGCATGGATTACCCCTTAAACCCAAATCGGTTGATGTGGTCGTATATTCAATGGGTGCTTTGGTTTTGAGGCATTGGTTGCGTCGTTATTTTACGCCAGACACCATTCCAATACGCCGTTGTGTGATGCTGGCGCCTGCAAATTTTGGATCTGTATTGGCGCATAAAGGGCGTGCCTTATTAGGACGCTTGTTTAAAGGGCTGCATGCAGACCGCCCCTTTGAAGTGGGGTCACATTTATTGCGAGGGTTGGAATTGGGTTCGCCCTGGAGTTGGGATCAAGCCTTACAGGATTGTTTTAAAGCGCCTGTGTTTACAGCTTCGCATATGCTCACCACTGTTTTGATTGGCAGTGAAGGCAATGAAGGGCTGAGTGCTTTAGTCAATGAGCCGGGTTCTGATGGGGTGGTCCGTTGGGCTGCTGCCGATCTGGAGCCTGTATATTATCAAGTGGATTTTACTCAGCATCCTGTACGTGTGACATGTCAGCAATCTGGAAATTGTACAGCTTATCGAGTGATCCCAGGGTGCAATCATCATCGTATTTTAAGCACAGAAGGTGGGGTGAATCCACAGGTATTATCAGCCATTATAGATGGACTGTCCGTGACTCCAGATACTTTTTCAGCATGGCGCATGACGTGTCAAAAACACACGATGCAGTGTTTGAAGTCTGTTTTAACACCCAATGCATTTCAACACTGTGTAATGCGCGTGCGTAATCAGTATGGCCATGCGATTGAGGACTATTGTGTCATTATGTGTGAACAACAATCCGATCAGCATGTTCTAACAGAATATTTTCAATCAGACGTACAAAAAGATTGTCATGTGTATAGCGGTGACAGCAGCTTTCGTGCGTTATATTGGAATTTGAGTGCTTTTTGGCGTGCGCCCATGCCGTGGAAATCATTACATATTGGCGTGGTGGCTGAACCGCAGTTTGCGCCGCCTGTGGGTGAAGTGGGTTATGCTGCGTATGATGACGCACATCAGCCTTCATGGATGCTTGATTTAAGGGGCATTCAAGCCTTGATGGTGCCACAGCGTACGAGTTTAATTGAGGTCACTTTGCCACGTCAGCATCGTGGTGTGTTTGAATTTCAGAGATTTTAGAGCGATCTAATCCTTTTTTACTGTCTTGTTCCTTGTCATCTCATGCCTAAATGCTGTTTGCAACAGCCTCGTTATTGATGTTTCTGCAATTCAATTTTGGCTGTATTGGTGTGTATTTTATGAATAGCTCATGCTTTTCAGACCGTATTTTGAAGGGAAAAGTGTGTTTTTCTACGCTAATTTTGCATGTAATATATTGAATTTTTTAGGCTGTATATTCTGTATTTTTTGATCATTGATCGCTTTATTTGATTTTTTGGACTCATGTGTCGTTGTTCTTAATATTATCTTAATATTGATCTGTTATAGTAAGTATTAATGTAAGTATAAACATTTTAAAGGAGAAGAGAAAATGCGCAGGTTAAAAGCAGTTCGCAACAATGCAACGGTCACAATACCAAAGCTAGATTTAGTGTATGATGACAGATTAAGCGCTCGTAAAATTCATCTTGTGAAGCAAGCACTTGGGCAGTTAGCATCAGAGTTAGAAGCTTTGCAGACACCCCTAATCGAGACCCTAACGCATGAGGTGGGTTATGAAAGTTTTTTGTCTCGAGAATGGCCTAATTTTGTGCACGCTTCGAAAAAACTATTCGCTTTAATGAATGCTTTAAAAATAGAGCATCATTGCCTTGATCAGAGTGTAGCGGATTTAATTTCCCAACTATTAGCATTGGATGAAAAGGCTTTACCAACTCGTGATTCTAAGGGTTTAACGCAGTTTTTGCAACATATCATAGCGCTTTCTACAGTCTGTCAATCTCAATCTCCAATATTAGAGACTTCTTTGGATCAGCTGCAGAGAGAGTTAGAGTCAAATACAGTGATGAATCTATCGGGCTTATCGTTAGTGCTAGATCTTGATACTTTAAATGATGCGCACATTGATGCGCACATTTCAAGTGTGACACAGGGCCTTTTAGGCTTGAGACAACAAGCAGAAGATTTGACTGAAAAAGTGAGCAGGTCTAATGTCCTCATCGAGACACCCAACTTATTGTCTGCTGAATGTGATCAACTGATGCAAGCATCAAAGCACCTCTTAGCGTTGATGTCTACTTTAGGGTTTGAGGCGGAATTTAATGCTGAGACACCATTAGCGGATCCTCAATATCAAAATGAACACTGTGTTGTTCTTCATCAGCTCATCGTACAATTCGAAAGCTTGAGTCCGGATCATGCTCAATATTATGAGTCTTTAGAAACAACAAGGAAGGATGCTGCTTTGCACATTTTGTTATGCATTGATCATTCCGGCATGCTGGATCGTTTGGAGGCGCTTCAGGCATTCTGTATCAAAAATAATACTATTTTGGATGTGACTCAGGATACGTTGACTCTGCTTCATCAATCAATCAATGCCCATCGTCGTTCATCAAAAAATCCTAGTGTGCCTAGTGTGCTTCATGAGGCTGATATAGAGCAGGCACATGCCAGGCATCATCAACAGCGTCTTGAAGCGATCCAAGGTTTTCAAGACGACTTAAATGAATCATCCATTACACTTAGAGCCTGTCTAAGACCAGAAACTGTTCTAGGCGCACAAACTGTCTCTGACTCAGAGGCTGGTGGTGCCTCAGAATTAGGCACATCTTTATCGCTTCAATTGAATGCAGTAGAGCGTTTGGTTCATATAGAGCAGCGTAGAACCAATATTTTACTTGAATTATCTCAATTTAATATGCAGGTGTTGGGTAAAAGCACGCAGCAATCCGGTGAAACACCAACATTTCTGTTTGATTTAGATGGTTATTTACAGTTGTTAAATCAAGCACGTACAGATTCTACTCAATTTGGGTTGTCATCTTTAGATGAGGATCAGTTTTATAGCCAGTATCTGAAACCATTGTTTGACCTACAGCATGCACAGTTAGCTGTTTTTGATCCTGATGCTCAGGATCAGTCATTAGCAAATGCTCAGGATCAGTCATTAGCAAATAAAACGCCTCAAGAAGAGCTAGCAAGCTTAAAAAAGTTAGAGGGGGCGTGGGGTGCTCTTGCAAGAAAATGTAACACTTTGTTAGCTTCGGAAAATGGACAATACCAATCTGATCATCGTCTTTTTGATTTGGCTTATCAGCACATGGCACAGATATACTTGGAGCCTGTAAAAATAGATGAAGAAAGGGTTGGAGTATTGCAGAATCTGAATCAATGTTTATTGACATATTCTCATGCTGTGGTTGAGGGTGAGGGTCTTTCAGAGTCTGAGCTCATGGAGGTGTATGATAACTGGTTAAAAGAATTTCTGATCCAACGGGCCCAAGGTCAAATGATTTTAAATCAGATACCAACCAGTGTTAAAGAGGTTTCTGATACTGATAGACATCAAGAGGCTGATGCGTGCAAGACTTTGGAGGCTCTTAAAAAGCGCATGGAGGGGGGTACTAGCGCAACAGAAAAACTTCAAGCATACGACGAGTTATATCCAGGCAATAAGAGATCTATCGCGCTGTTGACTAAGGCGCATGCTAAGCTGATCAAAGAATTTTCACCGAGTATTGCACAGCATAATCAAGCGATAAAGACAGCGCGTGATACTGTGGGTGCGATTCTGCTTGAAAGATGTCCTGATGCTCTTACATTGAGCAATATGTATCGATCACAAGAAGTACGGTTTAAAAATATTTGTTTTCATCTTTCATCTGATGATCAAAAGAGCTTGATCGAGCAAATCTTACGATCAGGGATTCAAGAGCATCTAGGTCCAGAATCACAAGAAGCTGAAAAGACCTATATCAATTTAGTGAAAGAAAGTCTTATTTCTGAACATGCAGGCGTTATTCAAGCAGATATTCAGAATCAAGTTCTTCAGGCTGAGGAGAAGGTCGATCAATTTCTAAAGGCCAACGAAGATGCTATATTCAAGTGTTTTGCTACGCAAAATAGAATAGTGGGTTTGATTGGCACTGAAGCAGCGTCTCAAGATGAAGCAGCAGAGTGTGCTGTACCTTGCAA
>JAAZZZ010000259.1 GCA_014238985.1 Gammaproteobacteria bacterium | reverse complement strand
TTCTTGTTGTGCTTCTTGCTGTTCTGGTGGATCTTCAGCGTCTATTTCAGCTAATAATGTCTGTGCTAGCCTAATACTATTAAATACGCACATTTGGATGCGAAAGATATCTTCTAGTCTCTTGCAGTCATGCTGCATGCGTCTTTGGAAAGCGGGCTGTGTTTTAACAAGTTTCTGCATTGCAGTGAGGGCATTGTCTATCAACCGATGTTCATAACCATACATTCTAGTAAAATCCCTCCAAACTGCATTAGCATTCTGTCGCAAATAGGTTGCCATCTGTTCTTGTTTCACTATTTCACGGTATTTTTGCACGCCCTGCGGATGCACTTCAAGCGCTAATGCGGAGGAGGAAGAGCGCTGTCTTGGAGATCCTTGCATGATGATGCCTTTGTGTTTGTTATGATTGTATGTATTATAGTTGATCATATAATTTTATGTTCAATGAAGTGGTTTTTGATTAAGAAAATATGAATATGTATGAAATAGATCTTTTTTGAGTTCAATTGTCATGTGTCATGCTTTTTGAGCCGCATGACACGTATGCTATTGATTTATATTGTTTTATGTTTGCTTTTAAGGGCGGGGTGGCTGTGTCCTGGATCTGTTTGAAGGTGAAGGGATGATTGGACGTGGTGTTACATCTTGAGGCAAAACAGCGCGTGGTGGTTGCGTGTCACCATGAATTGAAGAGTTTTTGGGGGTTTTTGTGAGCGCAGCATCGAGTAAACTGATGAGGCAGAGTGTGATGATTGCCGTGATGATGCCCAAGACAATGGGGGGTGTCACGATGCTGAACAGTCCAGGCAATGTTGCGGTTAAGGTATTCGATATGAGGGACGTAGCCGTGAAATAATAGACACTATATCCGATGATCACACCCATCGCTAGCT
>JAAZZZ010000258.1 GCA_014238985.1 Gammaproteobacteria bacterium | reverse complement strand
AGATTGGCCACTACAACAAAAAGAACAGACGCTCATGTCTATTTGCAAGCTCATTCAAAACCTAGAACGATTACACCCTTTTCCTGATGCAAATGGCCGTGTCTTTCAAACTGCTTTGTTCAATCACCTCTTACATAAACATGGCTTTCCACCCGCATTACAAGACACTCCAAACAGCGCAACATTCTTTAGCCGAAAAGGATATTACCAGGACACATTATATTCAATGCAAAAAGCGCGAATCTACCATACGTTATGCACTGAGGATCTTGCAGTAGCTGAACAATTTTTTGAACTTACATCAAATCTCGCTACTCAGAACAAACTGAAGGATTCAACATCCGAAGACAAATCATCGCAATTGGACGGCTTAAAAACTCAAGCATACACAGAATCATCCTCACAAAACGACGGTTTAAAAACTCAAGCACACACAGAATCATCCTCACAAAACGACGGCTTAAAAACTCCAGCACACACAAAATCATTCTCACAAAACGACGGCTTAAAAATTGGGATGATTTTATTACTGTCCTGTATATATTCCTGTGCGACCGTTTATCTGACAGGATTACTAGCAACCACTTCAGTTGCTGCAACCGCTATAGTAGTTGCTACAGCCGCTATAACGGTATTCCCTCCTGTTGTCCTGCTTTTGGGTTTTGTTGCAGTTTCCCACTGCACTCGATCTAACAATGCGTCAGGCTTGAAGAGTCAAACGAAGCCTCTTACTTCAAACACCATACAAGTCCAGACGACAGCCGCGCCATCCATGCCAACAGCTCGCGCAAATGCTAATTCTAGCCCTACAGCTACGAATTTCATGCGCTGCGCATCCATTCTTTAAGGCTCCTAAGCTTGCTTAATTGAATTGAGATGAATGATTGATCAGCGCACTGCTTGAGACATGATGCATTGAAC
>JAAZZZ010000257.1 GCA_014238985.1 Gammaproteobacteria bacterium | reverse complement strand
GTTTATTCTGCTAGGGCAAACCTGAATCCAGTGATGATAAGTGGACTCGAAGAGGGTGGACAATTAATGACAACAACTGATGTCGATAATTGGCCAGGAGATAGTGACGGACTTCAAGGTCCAGATTTAATGGAACGTATGAAAGTACATGCTTTACACTTTAATACTGAAATAATTAACGATCATATAACCTGCGTCGATTTTTCTAAGCGCCCTTTTACTCTTAAAGGTGGAGAAGCAAGCTACACAGCGGATGCCGTTATTATTTCAACTGGGGCCACTGCAAAATACTTGGGCCTGGAATCTGAAGAAGCATACAAAGGAAAAGGCGTATCGGCTTGTGCAACCTGCGATGGTTTTTTCTATCGCGGTCAAAAAGTGGCGGTTATCGGTGGTGGAAACACGGCCGTTGAAGAGGCTCTTTACTTGTCAAATATTGCAGATCATGTAACCATCGTTCATCGTCGGGATAAATTTAGATCCGAGAAAATTCTTTCGGATAAGTTGATGGAAAAAGCCAAGAATGGAAATATTTCCATTGAGTGGAATCACAACTTGGACGAGGTTTTGGGTGACGAGATGGGTGTTACAGGTCTACGGTTAAAAGGCAACGATGGCAGCACCAAAGAAATCGATGTTCATGGTGTCTTTATCGCAATCGGGCACACACCCAATACAGGTATTTTTGAAGGGCAGTTGGAAATCAATCAAGGCTACATTAAAGTTAAGGCCGGTCTAGAGGGCAATGCAACGCAAACTAGTGTTGAGGGTGTTTTTGCTGCTGGGGATGTGGCAGACCATGTTTATCGACAGGCGGTCACCTCTGCAGGTTCTGGCTGTATGGCGGCATTGGACGCTGAAAGGTTTCTCGATAATCTATAGATTTTGACTCTTTCGTGGCGCTAAATTTAAGAGCAATTCAATCTGCGTTGTGTATAATTTCACGTTTTTGGCCATATAGCTC
>JAAZZZ010000256.1 GCA_014238985.1 Gammaproteobacteria bacterium | reverse complement strand
GCAGGGAGTGTGATCACATTATCACGCGCCATCTTGCGTGACTTATATTCTGGAACACGTCTTGCTCAGTTTGGATCTTACCTTGCTGCGTGTGGTGTGCTCATCATTTCATTTGCACCTTTATTGGGCGGGGTGATTCAACATTATTTACATTGGCGCATCAGCTTCACTTTTATTGCTGTATACACGGTCATAACGATTCTGGTCATTGTCTTTAAGTTTCCTGAAACCAACAAGCATCAAAGCAAACATCTTTTAAGCAGGAAACAATGGAAAATTCATTTGAAGACAATTTTTCAACACAAAGTCTTTATTGCAATGTCTGTGATTGTTTTTATGACTTATGCAGGTATTCTGGCTTGGTTGACAGCGGGTCCAGCGCTATTGCAAGTACAGTTGGGTTTGAGCCCCATTGCATTTGGTTGGGCTGCAACAGCTATGGGGCTATCTTATATGGCTGGGGGGGTGATTAATGCCCAGTGTGTTAATCGACAGGGCATTCAAACCATGCTTGTTTTTGGATTGTTGTCGATGTTGGTGGGTAGCGGTATCATGTTGTGTTTCGGAGTTTATTTGAGGTACATAACGTTATGGTCTATTTTAATTCCAATGAGCTTGTTTTCTTTAGGCAGTGGGCTTGTTTTTGCGAATGCATATGCAACAGCACTCAATCCTTTTCCGAAGATTGCTGGTATTACAAGCAGTATTTTTGGATTTGTGCAAATGGCGGGAGGAGCTGTTTCCAGCGCACTGATTGCATATTCGCATGAAGCAACACAAGCGCCTTTAGCTTTTATTCTTTTTATTGCTTCTATCGTATCTGCAGTATCGTTTTTTAAAGTGAAAGATTTATTATAATCACTGTGTTGAGTTGATTTTAGTAGAGAGTTTGTGGGCCTATCTGTTGTAGCTTTGTTTGATTACACTGAATGAGATAATGTTTATGTAAAAGCATTTCTCTTTGATAGGGTTTCCTTTAGGCGCTG
>JAAZZZ010000255.1 GCA_014238985.1 Gammaproteobacteria bacterium | reverse complement strand
GTGCTTCAGCATTGGGTGCGAGGATGGGGGCACAGATTGCTGGATGTAGTGTTTTGACTCGACCTTGAAGTAAGGGTGGGTAGCCTGTGAGTGATTCAATAGAGGTTGTTTGAAGATCATGTTCGGCTAAAAATTTTGCGGTATGATGTGTTGCAATGATTTCAATACCATGTTCGGCGAGTGCAATTGCAAGTGGTAAGGCGAGAGATTTATCTGAGACACTGATCAGTGCGGTTCGAATAGGGAGCGCCATTATTCTATGATTGAGAGGTGTTGGAGTTTTTTACGCAAGGTACTGCGACTGATACCCAGCATGCGAGCAGCCAGAGATTGGTTGCCTTCCACATGATGTAGCACAGTCTTTAAGAGAGGGCGCTCAACAGCTTCAATCACAATATGATACAGGTTATCAGGTGTGGATTTTTCTGCCAATAAATGTCTTAATGCATGGGCAACTTGATCTGTAAGTGCATATGATTGTGTTGAAGCTTGCATGGCCATGATCCTGGTAGACAATGAAGTGCGTATGGTAGCTTGCAATGTGTTGAAGATCAACAACCATCATGTGACTTCATGCTCAGGTTGTGGTAAACAGTTAGATTATTTGAGGTTATACGCCCGATAGGGCATGGAGGTGCATCGATGCCAAATGTTTTTGTGATCTCAGCGCCTTCTGGGGCAGGTAAGACTTCTTTAGTGGCCGCATTGATCGAGCAAGTTGAGGGGTTAGTGTGTTCGGTGTCTCATACGACGCGTTTGCCCAGATCAGGAGAGATTGATGCTCAAGCCTATCATTTTGTGGATGAGCAACAATTTAATGAATTAGTTGAGGCTGATGCATTTATTGAATATGCGCGTGTATTTGATGATGCGTATGGCACAACGCAAGCTGAATTGGCACGGCATTTTGAAGCAGAATGTGATGTATTGTTGAAAATTGATTGGCAGGGGGCATAACAAGTGCGTTCGGCCTTGCCTGACTCGGTGAGTG
>JAAZZZ010000254.1 GCA_014238985.1 Gammaproteobacteria bacterium | reverse complement strand
CAGTAGCAACGGCAACGGATGCGCCCAACTCGATATCGGGTTCAATGTTTACAATCGTACCGTCTGACAATTGAGCATCAATGAATGCACCTTTCTCTGTTTCGGTTGTTTCGGTTGTTTCTTCTGTTGCCTCTGCCGTTGGCTCTGCAACCTCTTCAACCGTATCATTAAAGGCTAACTTCTTGAGAGCTTCAATGTTATTTTTTAGATTTTCTCTAATGTTCATTTTGAGATTCTTTAGTTTATAATGTAAATTATTTATTGTGTGTCAAATTTTACCCGTTGATTGTGTCAATGGCTGCGTCAATGATCTGCTCGTCTGTTGGTATTGCTTCTTCTTTTGCAAACATCCCCTCAACGCTGAATCCTTTGTAAGTACCCTTTTTAATTTCGCTCCAGACCTCATCATTATCAACCCTCATTGATACGAACCAACTGCCATCAGGAGCATCTTGGAATCCATCGGGAGCATTGATACCTCTATCCTTGTCGATAAGTAAAGACTCAAAGATATACACATCACTTGTTGGAGATTCGTGCATTATGTTTACCTCTGCATTCAATCCCTGTTTCATGAACTTGTTGACTATCTTCTCAATAGTTGGTTTACGAAATACAACGTAATGATCCCCTGTTTGCTCATCCCATCTGTAAATTGGCAAGTCAGCAATTAAACAATAACCAGATGCAATGCGCTTCTCATCATTTGCAACCTTGAATGTTAATGGCTCTGCTTGTTTGAACTTCTGAAAATCTCTTTCAATTGCAGGTAGGTCAACAATCGCCACCATTGACACTCCGCTTTCATCAAGCTCATCAATTACTAATTCAAATAATTTCTCCATAATCTATAATGTAAAGTTGTTTACTGTTGTCAATTTTATAATGAGTCGCGGCAACAATCAAAGCTATCAACCCCCAGAATATACTTCCGAATATCACACCTTTAATAGAACCAGCTAGAGTATATCCATTACGTATTTCCTTTTCCGTTTC
>JAAZZZ010000253.1 GCA_014238985.1 Gammaproteobacteria bacterium | reverse complement strand
AGCGTTAGTAGCTGCTAGGCGGCTATCACTATTACCTGCTTCTTCAGTTGGTGCATCATTAACAACAACTGCTGGTGTTTGCGATGCTGGGTCCTGGAGATCCTTTGCATCCGTAGCTGATACTGGTGTTTTAGCTACCTCTGTTTTAGCTACCTCTGTTTTAGCTACCTCAATTGAATCATCAGTTTTAGATCCACAGCGACTGATGCCCCAGATTACTAGACCAACTAGACCAATGACTGCACTGACTGCTAGGCCTGCTACTAGAGCTGTGCCTGCGCCTATCCCAGCTGCAGCCCAAGCTGATACAGTCGCACTACCGAGTACTGAAGTGAGTGCTGAAGTCACGAAGGCTGGCGTAGCGATTGCGCCTGCTTGCATGGCCAAGCCTAATCCAGCGCCTGCTGCTGCAATGGCTAGAAAACTACCGCCTATTATTCCTGTTCGATGCTTTCTTACGAAGCCTGCTTCTGGTTCTTTCATTATATTTCTCCTGAATGTATGAATCTTACATTTACATCAACACTGTGATTTCATGCACACTGTTGTCCGATTAAATGTGTACCGGCTTTTGTTTTGGTACATATATCAGTAGTGTACACGATGAACATTAAGGAAACCTTAAGGGCTTTATTTAAATTAAATGCATTTTATTTTGAGTGTAGACAATATTGGGATGTGATGGGGGGCAGTAGGGCCTATCGTGAAGGGATTCAAGACCTATGTTTGCGTGTGCCATTTCGGTGAGGGGTCTTAAAATTCAAATATCTTATTTTAAGTTTTGAGGGGCTGAATGGCTGGAGCTGGAGGTGGGGTCGTACTAGATGCTTTATCCAGCAACGTCAGTCGTTCAGATGATGTGTGTTGAGAAGTTGCAGGCGTGCTGTCACCAGGCTTTTTCCTCTTGTTCCATTCAAGAAGGAAGGATATGCCTATGGCTATAAGATGAGAGGGTAACGCTAATAGCATCAAAAACGCTGTTGTTGTGGAGATTGTGCCAGTTGCAG
>JAAZZZ010000252.1 GCA_014238985.1 Gammaproteobacteria bacterium | reverse complement strand
CATGTGCATGCTGATTGAGCAATCTAATTAAGTGTTGGATCAAAGATACGGCTCGATCTACACCGGCATACCGCACCACCGATTCCAGTGCAGACAACCACTCCTGCTGTTCATCTATTCGATCATCTATCATATAATCAACACACCTTCAACATGTTGAGCACTGTCAACACTACACATTTGACACACAGCACTAATCACGACGTAATTGTTCCGAAACAGAAATGGGTGTTGGATACTTTAATACAACCCAATAAGAAGAAAACAAAAAACTAATGATCGCAGTTGCTTGAATCAGATAAGAGGCTCTATCTGAGATAAGCGAAACACTCGATGCAATGTAAGCGACTAATAATGAAAATTCACTGACTTGCCCAAGCCGCACACCCACTTCCCAGCCCGTACTCACCTGCTCTCCCACCTTTTGTAGCAAACCTCTAAAAACAGCAGGCTTAAGTGCTAACATCAGTGTGGCCATCACCATAGCAGGTACAGCAATTTTACTTACATAATTCAAATTAAAACTCGCTCCAACTGAAAAGAAAAACATCACTAAAAAGAAATCCCGTACAGGCTTCAAACATTCTGCAATATATAAAGAAATTCGACTGGTTGCGATCGAAATACCTGCAATAAAAGCCCCGACTTCACTCGACAAACCGACCAATTGAGCCAACTCAGACATACTCAAACACCAAGCGATCGATAATAAAAACAAATATTCTTTCACACGGTCATAGCGGGTAAATAATGGCAGCAATATGTATCGCTCAAACATAAAAGAAAAAATCAACAATGCTGGAAGTGATAAAACAATGGCCCCTATGTCTGTCACGCCAAATCCATCAATCGTAGAGCCATGTATCCACAGCAAGACCATAATGGCAATCAGATCCTGAAGTAACAACACACTGATCATTAATTCACCAATGTGCTGATGATGCAGCACTGTCGTCGGCAATAATTTCAATCCAATAATGGTGCTAGAAAACATCATTGAAAGACCAATCA
>JAAZZZ010000251.1 GCA_014238985.1 Gammaproteobacteria bacterium | reverse complement strand
ATGATTGGCATGACAAATCGCCAATGCCAACGCATCAGCCTCATCAGAGACCCATGCTTTTGATTGGCTCAACAATAAGCCAACACAGGCCTTCACTTGCCCTTTATCTGCATGCCCATACCCTGAAACAGCTTGTTTCACAAGCCTTGGTGCATATTCATGAATCAAGAGACCTTGTTGTTGACAAGCCAACATAATCACACCTCGAGCATGTCCTAGTTTTAAAGCACTACTGGCATTCCGATGCACAAATATTGACTCCAAACCCACTTCATCCGGATGATACTTATTGATCACATCCGTTAATTGTTCAAATAGATGCCCCATGCGCGCAGGAAAGTCTTTTTCTTTCATGCGAATAATACCACTCGCTAAATAACTAAATGTTCCCGACTGATCTCGCATAATACCCCAGCCTGTCACTCGCGATCCTGGATCAATCCCTAATATTTTCATGATTCATCTATATCTACATATCCTTCTGGAAACTCTGCATTATGATAAACGTCTTGAACATCATCACAATTGTCTAATTGATCCATCAGCTTAATAATTTTAGGTGCATTTTTTTCATCAACTGAAATATTCTGTTGTGACGCATAGGTCAATTCTGCTGATACAATCGTCCATCCTGCTTGCTGACAGCATTGGACACAAGCATCCAATGCCTGAGAGGTTGCTTCTGTAATAACCAAAAAATGATCCCCAACTCGTTGAAGATCAATGGCGCCAACATTTAAAACAAGCTCAAATAATTCATCCTCTTCTATTTCATCTCTCGATACCAACCAAACATGCCCTTGATGGTCAAATTGAAAGGCAACTGAATTCTCAGTCCCCAAACTTCCCCCTGATTTAGCAAATGCATAACGGACCTCAGATACCGTTCGATTGCGATTATCAGTCAAACAATCTACGATGAATGCAACACCGCTTGGACCGTAACCTTCATAACGAATGGCTTCCATTTGCTCAGCACTTTGATCACCCGCACCACGCGCAATGGCTCGCTGTACGGTGTCTTTGGTCATA
>JAAZZZ010000250.1 GCA_014238985.1 Gammaproteobacteria bacterium | reverse complement strand
AATCAGTTTGATAAAATGCCCACAACAATAAAGCCACACTCACAGTCAAGCATACACTTTGTAGACACGCCAAACGTGTACTGAGCTGTCGCTCCATTGAAGGCGCCAGATGCAACCATGGCACCGCTATCAGTCCCCCTGCACAACAGAGCGACATTAAAAACATCAAT
Organism: Gammaproteobacteria bacterium; assembly: GCA_014238985.1. GTDB lineage: Bacteria > Pseudomonadota > Gammaproteobacteria > Comchoanobacterales > Comchoanobacteraceae > UBA729. Next base: position 873 of record JAAZZZ010000250.1, on the reverse strand, counting down.
AAGGCAAATTCTGGCCCCATAGCCCTCCTTTAATCAACCCTTTAGCATTGAAGGCTGACGAGATTTAATGCCCGGTGGACGGTAATTTTCATCATGCTTGGCCAACACCTCTGTGGCTTTCACCACACCGTGCTGCCAACGCCCCGACAAAACCACCCCTTTACCCTCTTTAAACAATGCTGGCAACATCCCTTGATAATGCACCCATACATGATGTTTGAGGTCTGTCACGCGGAACCGAATCCCCACACCCTTTCGATCTGTCTGAAGACTGCCCATTTGTACCAAACCACCTAAACGAAACGATTGAGTCTGAATCGCTTGTGTTTGCAACAATTGTGAGGGCGTAAGGTACAGTTCAATGTGCTGACGCATGGCCATCAATAACAGCGCCCCGCCCATACCCAAGACACACAACACCCCAAACAGCATCCACAAACGCTGCTTTCGACGCTCACCCACGACTGGCTCGTTGCTTGACCTGATGACGATACCCTCGCCACACCCAAATGCTCACGCCACATAACCCCACCCACATCACGGCATAACACAACACAATATAAGCAAAATAAGGACTATGCATGTTTAACTCCAAACCAAACTTGCACCCATTGAAGGTGACGATATCGAATTAAAATTAAGGTGCGCATACGTATCAAACCCAAAGCAATACACCACAAAGCCATACCTAACAAACTCAAGAGCAAAGGGGTCAACATGCTGGCAGGCAAACTCGGCATTTTAAAGGCTAAAAGCGTCGATTTTTGATGCAAAGTGTGCCGCCAATAGCAGGCACTTCTGATGGTAGTTCTGCTTAGTTAGATGAATGCAGTTTAAGCAAGCCCGATTCAAACAGCAATTGACGTGCGTGTT
>JAAZZZ010000024.1 GCA_014238985.1 Gammaproteobacteria bacterium | reverse complement strand
CGTTTTACCACAACTGCCTGTCACAGCAATCATGGAACCTGTAAAACTGGCTCGAAAATGAGCGGCCAAACAAGTCAGTGCTTGCACAGTATTTGTGACCTGTAAACAAGGCCCTAATGCATCAACAGGATGTTCAACCAATGCAGCCACAGCACCGCGCTGAAAAGCAGATTTAACAAAATGATGTCCATCAAAATGTGGGCCTTTAAGCGCAATAAACAGATCGCCTGCCGTCAGGGTTCGAGTGTCAATACTGACCGAATTAAAATCACCTGAAACATGACCTGTCGCCTGTAACCAATCTGCACATTGTTGCAACATGATATACGGTGCTCCGTTTTAAACACAATGGACCTATTTCAACCATTTTAATGTGAAAACCTACAACGTCAAGCAACATCTGATATCACTGTCGGCCAAACATTTAGGCGATCTTCAACATAGTCTAAATCAGAATGCGAGTGATATTGCCCTGCAATCACCTGAATTTGCTCGTGGCCTTTCCCTGCAACCACGACAACATCTTCAGCGCGCGCCTGAGCAATGGCTGATTGAATAGCCATACAGCGATCATATTCAACGGTAACGCCCCATGGGCACAATAAACCTGAACAAATATCTTGCACGATGGCTTCAGGAGATTCGTCTCTTGGATTATCATTGGTCAAAATCATCTCATCACTGAAGCGTTCAGCAATTTCTCCCATCAATTTTCGCTTACCTTTATCACGTTCTCCACCGCATCCAAATACAAGATATAATCGACCTGAACAAAATTCACGCACATGCGTTAACAGCACTTTTAAAGCATCAGGGGTATGCGCATAATCAACCACCACTGTTGGCCGGCCATCGCCCCCAAAATACTGCATACGGCCCGGTATCTGTTGAACCGACTCAATGGCTTGACAGGCTTGATTTAAGGACAGTCCAGAAAACACGAGCATGGGCAATGTCAGCAATATATTACTCATTTGAAAACGGCCTTTTAATGCAGAACGAATTTGAGCAAGCCCCCAAGGCGTATAGAGCGTTAAATGTAAACCCTGAGCGGTCACTTCTACTGTATCCACTGTACAGGCCGACACTTCAGAAACCATTTTGTTTTGTGAGACGCCCACCACATGAACATGATCAGGCAATGCAGCCAAAATCTTATTAGAAAAAGGATCATCTAAATTAATAACAGCCTGCTGTAATTCAGGACGTAGAAACAACTGCAACTTCGCTTGACCATACTGCTCAAAAGTGGCGTGATAGTCTAGATGATCGCGCGTTAAATTCGTAAAGACGGCCGTATCTACACTGAGTCCACTCAAACGCGATTGTGCTAGAGCATGTGATGAGGCTTCAAGCACCAGAGATTGAACACCTTGATCCCGAAACACAGCGCATTGTGCCTGCAAAGTACTGGCATCAGGTGTGGTCAGCTGTGTACTGTTTAAGCGCCCAGGTTGTCCCCAACCTATTGTGCCAATCACACCCGTTGAATGCCCCGCCCCTTGTAAGGCTTGTGTCATCAAATGTGCGCAACTGGTTTTACCATTGGTGCCTGTTATAGCGGTCACAGACATTTGAGCAGACGGATCCCCATAGAATCGTGCAATCATCTCACCCAACATCGAACGACAATTTCCAATCGGAATCATCAGACAACTTTGACGCTGTGCCGCTGCTATAGCCTCTTGGATCACGGGGGACAGTGGTGCATCACTGTCGTACACCACTGCAATTGCACCACGCGCTATCGCCTCAGCAACAAAAGCACGACCATCAGATTGAGTGCCTGGATATGCGACAAAAATAGACCCAGGAATGATGTGACGACTGTCTGCTGTAATCGCTGTCACATACTGAAAATTCGACACAGATTCAGGACACAATGAACCCAACACATCTGACACTGTCATCTGATTAAATGATCCCGCCGGTATATTTTGCATCGTACGTCCCCTTTTGAGCACATGAGCAACACATCCTAACCCACTTCCCTGAGAAGGCAGTTGATCAATCACTGTTGGCGCAGAAATCAATTCAACCTACTACCCCCTAATTGAAAAGGGTTAGGATGTGTTGCCTTATACACATCAGCGCAACAAGCTCTTTTTGCGTGCTGAGTGTGCCTTGCAACACCCCTACTGTCAACTCGGCTTTTCAGCCGATCTACCATTTTAACAACGGTAAACTCTCTGCAACGATTTGGCTAAACACTGGGGCCGCTGCAACCCCTCCAAAATGCCAACTAGGACCTGGCTTATGCAACACAATTGCAACCACAAGCTGAGGATGCTGAACAGGTGCAATGCCAACAAAGGATGCATTGACCGCATCAGTCTGATATCCGGTAGGCCCCGCAATCAATGCCGTCCCCGTTTTACCTGCCACATGGATTCCGGCAACATGTGCACGAAAACCACTTCCACCTTTCTCAGTCACATGCTGTAGCACTTGCATCACCTGTTGAGCCATACGTTTAGGCATCACACGCTGTTTCAAATCATGAGAAGTTCTCACAAAATGCACCCCTGGATCAATCCCTCCATTAGCCAAAATTGCATACGCATGCGCCAATTGAAGCAGTGTCACCGATATACCGTATCCATAGGCGATAGCCGCATGATCAAAGCCACCTGAACGTGTCAGTCGATGCAACTGGCCTGATGATTCTCCTGGGAAACCAGAACTGGTCACATGCCCTAAACCCAATTGCTCAAACACATGATATAGGTGCTCAGCAGGCATCTTCAGCGCAAGCTTAGCGATCCCAACATTACTCGATTTTCTAATCACCTCTTTTAAGGTAATACGCCCAAGGTGCTTCACTTCATCATGAATCACATGTCCTTGTAGCTTCAAAGTTCCTGCACCTACATCCACTTGACTCCATGGCTGAAATCCTGCCTTCAACAATGCAACCAGGGTTAACGTCTTCATCGTTGAGCCCGGCTCAAATGCATCAACCACTGCATGATTCCGAATATGCGCAGGCTGTCGTGCATTGATCTGATTAGGATCAAACGTCGGAAAATTGACCATTGCCAAAACATGTCCAGTTTTCGGATCCAATACGATCGCTGAACCCCAAGCAGCCTTGGAACGTTGTACTGCTGCGCTGAGATGTCGATACACCGTATATTGCAACTGATGGTTCAACGTCACCTGAACAGTTCTCCCAGGCTGAGCTGGCTGACGCACTTCCCGAACACCAATGATATTCGAATGTAAATCGCGTTCAACTAACTGAACACCCGGCACACCTCGCAACCACTGATCCAATGCCAATTCCAAACCTTCTTGTCCATGATCATCAATATCAGAAAATCCAATGACATGCGCCATCACTGGACCCAAGGGATAATGACGACGATACTCCGATTGAAAATTCAAACCGACAATTTTAAGCATTGCAAGCTGATTCGCAAGCGACGGATCAACACTACGTTTAAGGTAAACAAACCGTTTGTGTATCTGTCGTGTTCGCTGCTTGAGCCACGCAGTCGAATGGCCTAACAACTTCGATACAACAGACATTTGCTGAGCAGTTGCACGCCACTGTTGAGGATTAATCCAAACAGTGCTCATGGCTGTACTCATGGCCAATGGAACCCCTTGTACATCAAGGATGCGTCCGCGGGGTCCTGGAATCAATGTTCGGTGCAATACACGCTGCTCACTTTGTGCCTGTAAAAAAGGTCGCTCTAATATGGTCAAATCAACCAATCGAAAAAACAAACCAATGAACAAGCACAACATCAATATCAGTAATACATAGTGACGCCAACGATACGCTTGATCTACTCTGTGACGACTACGTATTTTCACGATTAACTCAAATTATTTAAAAAACACACCACACAACGCGGCCTTAATTCAAATTGCATTCAACGCACTCGAATCACAGCATTCGAACGCGGCAATACCATACCCAAGCGATCACGCGCCACTTGACTCAAGCGATGTTGCGCCAAAAGTCGCCCTCGGTCTAAAAGCAAATGTTCTCGATGACGCACCAAAATCGATTGGGTTTGCATCAACTGCTGTAATCGAACAAAGGTTTGACGATTTTCATGCTTAATCACCACTTCACATACAGCAGAGCACAGCACTAAACATGCTAACAAAATCAAAAACTTTCTACTGATTATGGGTAAAAGGATCCCTCGACGTATTGCAGCCCATGATTCACTTTGTGTCATTGAGTGCATCATATCCTTTTCTCCACAATCCGACAGTGTGCACTACGCGCACGTACATTGATTGCCTGCTCTCGAAGACTGGCTGTCAAGGTGCTGCCAATCCGCTTCAATCGAGGCTCAGCAGGTTGTGTATACGGCTCGATAGATTCATTTCCAGGCAAATAACGTTGCATCATACGCTTGACCAATCGATGTTCCAGTGAATGAAAGCTAATGACCACCAAGCGCCCCCCTACCATCAAGACATCAATGAGCGTGTCTAAGCAGCTTTTCAATTCTTCAAGCTCAGCATTAACCACAATTCTAAGCGCTTGAAATGTACGTGTTGCTGGATGTTTACCGCGTGGATAACGATGGCCCACCGTACTTTCAATCAACTGACTTAATTCAAGCGTAGTTTCAATCGGTCCAACTTGAGTACGATGATGGACAATAGCACGTGCAATATGACGTGATAATTTTTCATCTCCGTAACGAAATAAAGCATCTGCAATGTCTCGCTCACTGTTTTCAGCCAACCATTGAGCAGCTGTAATACCATGGCTTTGCGTAGTATCCATGCGCATGTCTAAAGGGCCTGATTTCATAAAACTAAATCCACGCTCAGCTTGATCCAACTGAGGGGAAGATACCCCAAGATCCATCAGCACACCGCCAACCTTGCCTAATAAACCTTGATGCACCATGTCTTCATATATCATCGTATAAGACCCTTGCTTCAACATTAACCTTGAATCCTGACAATGCAACCGACCATACGCAATGGCTTCTGGATCCTTATCATATGCAACGACCCGGCCCTTCGGGCCTAAAGCTTTTAAAATAGAAGCTGTATGCCCCCCTCGACCAAATGTGGCGTCGATATATACACCTGCTGGTTGAATGGCCAGTCCATCACAAGCCTCTTTTAACATGACAGGCCGATGTTCTTCTGCATGCGTGCTCATTATACTGATATCTCATTGATTTCATCAGGCACTTCGCCTGATTGAAATGTCCCAGCCTCAAGCCAACCTTGACGTTGAGACAACCACTGCGCTTCATCCCAAATTTCAAATTTTCTACCTTGCCCCACCAACATGACCCGCTTATTGAGTTGCGCATGCTCACGCAACAATATGGCCAATAAAACACGTCCCTGCGAATCTAATTCAAGCTCTGTTGCATGACCAATCAATAAACGCTTAATTCTGCGTGTCACAGGATTAAAACTCGGCAATGCCTCAACTTTAGCTTCAATACTATGCCACTCTCCCATGGGATACATCAGCAAACAGGGATCTTCGGTATCAATGGTTACAACCACATGCGATGCATGTGCTTCTTGTAATAGAGGGCGATAGCGCGCAGGCACAGCAATACGCCCCTTCGAATCCACTGTGACAGCATGCGCTCCCCGAAACATCTCCCACGATTCCCCACTTTGCCCCACATCTTTGAACCTTAACTTAATAATCATTATTTTGTCAACCACGATCACCACAAATACACACACATAACCCTCTGTTGTGCGCAATTCGAAAAATAAAAAACAAAAACAAAAACAATCGCTTGAACAGGATTATTTGCGTTAAATCAAACAAAAACAACACCATGCGCCCTGATGCGCTGAGCGCACACCAGCTGTATCAAGCACCGCCTATGATTCAGACCTTCAAGTTAAGGTGGGCTTCCTTTTGAATGCCTGCATCGCCTGCCTCAACACCCGCTGCGCTTGCATCTTATCCCCCCAGCCTATAAAACGCATGGACTGAGGGTCCTTATACTGTGTAAACCAAATCTTTAAAATCTCAGAAATACCCCAAAACTTGGCATTTAAATCTGACAAATCTTTAATGTGACTGAAAACTCCCAGAACTGGCACCACGACCAGTTTGTCATCTTTCGCACCATGATCAAGCAATCTAAGCACCGCAATGATTCGCCCTTGAATAGACCGCCCCCTGGGAATTGACGCCCCTAAAACCATTGCATCCAGCGCATCACCATCACCACCGTGCACACGCGCCATGAGTGTTTTGGGTACAAATCCATAATTAACAGGATACGGCAAATATTGAATGACACGACCTTGCCCACGCGCATTGCGCTCCCAACGCAATACATGATCACGCTTTGAAACTTCCCACTTTTCAGCTGAACCCGCTGGAATTTCAATCAACACATTGATTAAGCTTTCATCCGATTGAGCTTTAGGCCCTTTAAGCTGCCCCAACTGCACAGCACCCATGCCCTGATGAAACACAATGAGACATAACAGCATCCAACCACGTATCATTTGACTGCCCTCATACGCTCACGACTGAGCGTGTAATAACGCTTTCAATTGAGCATGAACCTCCTCGGCATCTCCCTGCGCAGAAACTTGATGGCAAAGAGGACCTTCGGTGGCATTTGAATAATACGACAACAGAGGCTCTGTTTGCTGATGATAGACCTCTAGACGCGCCTGCACCGTTTCTGCACAATCATCTTCACGCTGCACTAAAGGCTCCCCAGTGACATCATCAAGCAAATCACGTTGTGGGGGATGATGCATCGTATGATACACTCGACCCGATGCAGGATGCACCCACCGCCCTGATAAACGCCTTACAATCACAGCATCAGATAACTTTAAAGCCAGCACACACTCAACCCCAACGCCCAGTTCACTTAAAGCAATAGCTTGTTGCACCGTCCGTGGAAAACCATCTAAAATAAAACCTACCTGACAATCCTGCGCTTCGATGCGCGCTTTCACCAAGTCCACCATCATCTGATCAGGCACCAACTGACCTGAATTCATATGCCACTGTGCTGCCTGGCCCAACTCAGTGCCTGCTGCAACCGCTGCACGCAACATATCGCCCGTTGAAATCACAGGCACCTTGAGCCATGCTGATAATAGTTGCGCTTGTGTGCCTTTTCCAACACCCGGAGGCCCTAACAAGACAAGCTTCATTTCACCACCTTAACCTTTCAGCGGAGAAGGTAGATAATTAATACCTATCAATAAAAGTGCAATGATAAAAAACCAGACACAGCGGCTCAAAGGTGTTTGTACCGGGTTTCTGCGATAAGCCCTCAATTGCAAGAACCCAGAAAAGAACACGGCTATACCCCCCAATAGAGCAACTTTTCGGATCACTTCTTGAAGCGTGTAGAGCATCTCAGAAGCACCCGACATCAACCCCTTCTGTCTCGCAAACACAACAGCCACACTGAGAAAAAAACACAATAACAATACCTGCACAATATTTCGCTTCATGACCCCTCCTAAAAATGGAAACATCCAATCAGCACATCATACTGGCTCAAAACATATCAATCAACAGGCATGATACTGAAGATCATGCCTGTTGATTGATGAGCGCCTCATCTGTCACCTTTTGCTTTATCCAGCAAAGGTCGTGAGCAATCTCGATGCCAGAGCATTAGAAGTGGAGGGATTATCAGCCGCCAAATCCAAGGCAGCAACACTTCTACTATGCGCACCGATGACAATAGCCCCTTGATGCGAACCAACCCCAGCCCCGATGGCTTTAGCCACTTGAGTCTGAGTCCACACTGCTGCAACGAGCTCAACAGCCTTCAATGGATCATCGCCGCCTACAGCCGACACACATGCCCTCCATTTGCTCCCTTCAGCCTTTGCTTCCGCTTCACCCAAAGCAACCTTAGCTTGTGCATCCGCTTCACCCAAAACAACCTTAGCTTGTGCATCCGCTCTAGCCTGAGCAATCGTTGCCTGCGCTTGTGCTTCAACCTTAATCTGCAGAGCACTTGCTTCCGCAGTCGCAGCCTTTACCCTGCCGTCTGCTTCGGCAAGCAGCTTGCCAGCCTCCGCTCGAGCCACAGCAATCTTTATCGTCGCTTGTGCGTCAGCCTCAATCTGCTGAGCCTTTGCTTGCGCAGTCGCAGCCTGCGCCCTCCCTTCTGCTTCAGCAACGAGCTTTGCAGCACCTGCTTGACCTCTTGCTTCATTTTCAATACAAAGCGTCGCAGCCTCCAGCTTTGCACACTGACGCTGCAAAACCGCCTGCCCTGCTTGATTGCCTTGAGCAGGCGTTGTCTGAATCATTGCGGGCGATGTAAATTCGATACCAAGCTCCGCAAGCCTTTTATCTAAATCCTCTTGCAAACTACGCCAAGGGCGACTAGAAGCAAAGCTATCAGACACAGAATCTTGCTGTTGCTTTGTATGTGGATCAATTGGCAAAATAGCATCTTGTCGAGTTACACATAATTGCTTCAAGGCGACAGCGAGCTGCTCCTTAAGAAACTGTTTAATAGTACTGTCCGTCACTGGAAATTTTGTATCTTGAGTATGCCGCCCTACAATCCCTCCACGCACAGCGTCTTCATCATCCTTGCACCCCAATGGCATCTGAGAAACCAATTGAATTGGATTGACAACCCTCAATGAAACAACGGCCTGCGAATTCCACTGCCATCCGCTGTTGCAGATGTAAGGCGTGGACAGATCCAACAAAAGTCGCGTATCATGCCCAGGTGTAATGCCCAAGAAGCGACACCCATTCAAATTAAACATCCCTTTGCCATCCAAAGAACGAATCGTGCTACCCTCGTTGACTAAGAACAATTCTCCAGAACGAGGATTTGACCAAACACAGGTAGAATTCTGATCATGCCAATAAGGCTCACCACTCTGATTGATAGGTGTGCCGACCATAGTGGGTGCTTGAGGGCCTTGAAAAATATGTATCCCTGGCTTACAGATCCTTTGATTTTGAGCGTTATTGACTACAATCAAATGATTCTGTGGAACATTTAGAATGCTGATATTTCCAATGTACTTAAAGTGAGATTGAGCATTCTCTGGAAAATTTAACGACACCCTTTCCACAGACTCACCAGGATAAATGGCTGGCAAAACAAACCATCGCATCGAATCAACAATCTGAGTACGCCCGGTCATATCTACAATACCCACCAACTCACCTGTACGTCGAGTTATCCAGTCGGTATTAGAAGGGCAGTTCAATAAACAGCAGT
>JAAZZZ010000249.1 GCA_014238985.1 Gammaproteobacteria bacterium | reverse complement strand
AGGAATGAATTAATGACAAAACAGTTGAGACATATAGACATTTCTGCATCGATCTTATCGGCAGATTGTGCACGGTTAGGTGAAGAAGTTCGTGCAGTGATTCAAGCGGGTGTGGACAGCATTCATTTTGATGTCATGGACATGCATTATGTGCCTAATTTGACTTTTGGCGCTTTGGTTTTAAAAGCTCTTCACTCTGATTTAAATGGAACGCCCGTGCATGTTCATTTGATGGTGAATCCTGTGGAAGCTTTAATTGATCCTTTTGTTGAGGCAGGGGCTACCAGTTTGGTTTTTCACCCCGGGGTTGTGCGAGAACCCGGAGCATTGTTGGACAAGATTCATCAATCAGGGTGTCAGGCAGGGTTGGCTTTGAATCCAGACGAGCCATTGACACTGTGTTTACCCTATTTAGAAAAGATGGATCGTTGGTTGATGATGTCTGTGTATCCTGGATTGAGCGGGCAAGCTTTTATCGAAGCCAGTTTAGATCGGTTTATTCAGGCAAAACAATTGATTCAAGAGAATGCCGTGTCATGTGTGCTTGAAGCAGATGGAGGGATTAAAGGCGACAATCTAGCAACAGTGCTGAAAACAGGGTTGGATAGTGTTGTGATAGGCTCAGGTTTATTTGGGCTTTCTAACTATGCCGATGGGGTTGAACACTTCAGAGGCATGGCGCAATTTTAAATTTGTATTGCACCATACTGTTATGTTAAAATGCACTTGGTTCATGACGCAAGGTTTAACAAACAATGCTTCTTTATGATCCTCGGTCATTACGTCGATTTGACTGCAGAAAGTTTGTTTTATGATGAGCATTTTGCCTTCAGGCAGTCAAGGCCCACGCAACAGGGGTTCAGCTGATGTACGCAGGGAGAGCAATGTCAGTGAAGATCTGATACCTCCGGCGATATGTAGAATTGCCCTCAGAAATACTCCAGCCTTACTAAATAGCCCTGCAGCGTCGCCAGTAGGAACTCCGGAAAAAGGTTTTAAAGCCTCTATAGCAAATCGATCACCCCGGAACGGGGGGGGGGGGGATCCTCCGAAACGC
>JAAZZZ010000248.1 GCA_014238985.1 Gammaproteobacteria bacterium | reverse complement strand
CTAAACGGTTATCAGAGATACTCCCCACACGTGCAGACAACACTGCACACACACTCGTTGACTTCATTTTAGGTAAAAAATGTTTAAAGATTAAGCTTGGCAACATCACATTAACCCAAAAAACCTTCATAAATGATGCTTCGTCAATATCTGAAATTGATTTTTCAGGCATCAGCATTGAATCATGCAAGAGACCTGTTGCAATGATTAAACGATCAAATGTATGTGCAGAAAATGTTTCAGATAACGCTAAGATTGACGGCTCATCTGTCAGCGCTGATGGGTGGCTTACCACAGATGAATGTTGAAAATGTATAGGCGACCTTGAGCAGGCATGCACACATTCAACGTCAGACATTCCAGCATAATGACTTACAAAGGCCTGGCCAATCGCTCCAGATGCTCCAAAGACAATCACATGGCGCATACTCAAATCACTCCATCATCAAATCGTGTCTGTATATGGCACTCAAAGCAAATCCGCAATGGCTTGCTCAACTGACTCAAATTTAAATTTAAAGCCCGCATCCAACAAACGCTCTGGGATCACACTTTGACTGTCTAATAATAACTGCTCCCCCATTTCACCGAATAAGACGCGAACAACACACTCAGGCATATTGAACCATAGCGGGCGATGTAACGTCTTAGCAATCGCAGTACTCAGCGCCTTATTGCTGGCAGGCATCGGCGCTGTCACATTATATGCGCCTTGACACGCTGTTGCCTGCATTAAATAGTGTATCGCTTGAATCACATCATGAAGATGCACCCATGAAACCATTTGAGCCCCTGAAGCAATACTCGAACCCACATAAAACCTAAAAGGCAAGGCCATACGTTTCAATGCACGCGCATGACCGAGCACCACCCCAAATCGGGCGATCACAACACGCATCCCAAAGCTTAAGCCTTGTTCTGCTGCATGTTCCCATGCCTGGCATAACGTATGTGTAAAACCGGCGTTTGGAGCGGTGCTTTCAGTGACAGTGCCTGTTTGCCTTGGCCCATAATAGCCTACAGCAGACGCTTGTATCAGCACTTTAGGTTTCACCAATAGGCTTTT
>JAAZZZ010000247.1 GCA_014238985.1 Gammaproteobacteria bacterium | reverse complement strand
ACCCGAGCAGGATGAGGCTAATCGATCACACATGTTGAGATTGAGGCAATAATTTTGACGAAGGCGTCAATAAGAAAATGATCACACCTAAGCTGATGGCTGCATCGGCTAGGTTGAACTGAGGAAAATGCCACACCCTCCAATACACATCAATAAAATCAATCACATAACCCAAAGTCCATCGATCCATGATATTGCCTAAAGCGCCGCCCAGGAGCAAAGCCAACACACAACAAAGCTGAATATAACGATAAGAAACACACCTTAACGCTAAAAACAACCCCACCGAAACGATGCAAGACAACCCCATTAACAGAATCAAAAAGGCATGCGGTGCCTCTGAGAAAAAACTAAAGGCAATGCCCGTATTATGCACATGTACCCAATTCAAACCGTTCAAAACCGGGATCACAGTGCCTTGAGCAATATGCTTAACAACCCAAGCTTTTGAATATTGATCACACCCCACCACACACGCGGTTAACAGCAACCACATCCAGCCTGATTGCTGGACAGGTGGAATATTTAGCATCATTTTTTTAAACACCTGCCATCCCTTTCCCGCTTATGATGTCAGGAGTTTAACATACTGCATCGATTGACTGAAGCAGGATTTAATTCGATGAGATCCGCCTGCATTCAGTCAAAAGAAACCTCAATCTCCAGTGGGATAGCAGGGAAAAGGCGTGGGTGTCTTCACAGATTGCTCTTTGGTCGGGGTATTAAAAGTATCTTTGGTAGGGGTATTATGGATAGCTGCTGATGCGCTGTCTTTTGATGGACCCCTATACCCTGGAGGCACCTTCTCAGCACCCTCTTCCGTTTGAGACACGCTGTTAGGCGTTACAAACATTGGAAGCGGCTGATGTGAATAGGCCTGCTGAGCAAGCCATGTCGCACATGTATTCAGCGATTCTGAAGTAAATGCTGCAACTGAAATGCCGGATAAACGCATGAGCCCTTGTCCAACCCAATAGATTTTTTGAGAGCGCATTTCCCCATTTTGTGCGGCCCAAAGGCTGTGCATTGCAGTGCCTCCAAGTGCGAGCATCAATCCGCCTAACATG
>JAAZZZ010000246.1 GCA_014238985.1 Gammaproteobacteria bacterium | reverse complement strand
ACGGTCTTGGTCTTCATTAACCAGATCAGGCAAAATATGGGTGCATTACCGTTTGCGCCGAAGGAGACCACGACGGGTGGCAAGGCGCTCAAGTTTTATGCTTCACTACGGCTTGACGTCCGTAGAATTGCGAGCTTGAAGCACGGTGACGCGCTTATTGGTAACCGTATTACGGTAAAAGTAGTCAAAAATAAGATTGCTCCACCATTTAAAAAGGTTGAGCTCGATTTGCTCTTTAGTAAGGGTATTAGCCCTGAGCTTGATTTGCTTGATGCGGCGATTCATTATGGTGTTGTTGTCAAGTCTGGTTCATGGTTTTCCTTTGCTGATGCTAAAATAGCACAGGGGCGTGAGCAGGTTTTGCGGCAATTTATTGCTGATACTGAGTTAGAATGCAAGGTTCGTGAAGAAGTTTGCCGTGTAATTGAGCGTGGGAATGTGGCTCATGCTGGATAGTACATTGATTGATTGTGTTCTGCCGGCTTGCTCAAGGTCTGCGCTACATACTGTTTTATATTTTGTATTTTTTGAGAGGTAGTTTTTGTCTTGAAAGAGCAAAGAGAGCGTCGTCCATTGCCGTTGATTAACGATCGTATACGAGCGCCACAAGTGCAGCTCATCGCAAGCGATGGTGAAAATATTGGCATTGTGTCACGTGCTGAGGCACTTCGTATAGCAGAAAGTTCTCATTTAGATCTCGTATTGCTGTCCGAAACCGGTGGCGAGGGAGTTCCTGTTGTCAAAGTTATGGACTTTGGTAAGGCGCTTTATGAAAAGAAAAAGCAGCAAGCAAAGGCCAAAAAGCACCAAAAGGTGATTCAGGTCAAAGAAATCAAAATGCGTCCTAAGATTGGGGGGCATGATTTTGAGACAAAGCTTAAGCATGCGCTTGAATTTTTACAGGAAGGGAAGCGCGTAAAAATTACGATCAGCTTCCGTGGCCGTGAAAATATTCTGAAGGAAGAGCGAGGGAATGAGCTTTTTGGTCAAATTGATGAGTTTTTTGAATCACAAGAGACTGAAATTGCTCATGAGCAGGATTCGCGTATGGGGCAAATGTGGTCTCGTGTGTATTATGCAAA
>JAAZZZ010000245.1 GCA_014238985.1 Gammaproteobacteria bacterium | reverse complement strand
AAAAAAAATGATATCACTATTTCTATAGCCGGCAATACTGATACAGTAGATGGCATATTTCAAGAGTTGTTGCAACCGATGGTAGAGACTAATAGAGATTCACATAAAGCTTTTGTAAGAGCATTGAGTGAGGGCGAGCAGATTCTTGTGTATTTTAAAGATACATGTCTCAGCCCAGAAGCAAAACGTATACGCGAAGATTTTTATGGCCACTTTCTAATTCTGGATGTTGTTGATGAAGGAATATCCTTGCTAGAATATTTTATCTCACATTTTAAAAGTGATACAAAGGGTGCTTGTAGCAAGTTTCAAGAACTACAAAATCTTGGGCTTGATGAGAATAGTTTGATATATAATTGTGTTTCATCAATTGTCGAAAATGTTGATTTGCGGCAACAAATAGCAGCGTCCACTGAAAATAATGCGAAGCTCAAAGCCGAGAATGAAAAGCTCGCAGCCAGTAATTTGGATCGCAAAGCCATGAATGCGCAGCTCATAGATAGGAATGCGTGGCTTGCAACCAGGAATGCTGAGCTCACAGCCAGGAATGAGGAGGCCATATTCAGTAATGCGTTTCTCATCAAACATGCCAATTACGGTGATCACGACCCCATGGATGCGGACTGCTCAACAGCACCGAATGAGTTTAAATGCCCAATATCACATGAAGTTATGATAGACCCAGTAGTGATTTCAAGCGGGCGCAGTTATGAAAGAGCAGCTATATGGAAATGGTTTAAAGCAGGACGTTTTACTTGTCCTGCTACAGGTCTACCCGCGCTTGAGGTGGTCACAAAATCAGATCTGGTTCCAAACATAAGCTTGCGTCAACTAATCCAGGATTGGAGGGTGCGCGAGGGCTCGTTGGAGAGTACAGCTACGGCAGCAGCTGTAGCCGCAAAGGCAGCACAAACAGCACAAGCAACGCACGCAGAGGTAAGTGCATTGCTGTTAAAACTAAATATTAGACGAGTAAGAGATAGTCTTGGCTGCTCATCAGGTTCTGACACAGATTCTAGTGAGACGGGAGCTGATTTTGCTGATGATCAGGGTGTTGATTCAGACTCAGGGCATGTACAATACCCC
>JAAZZZ010000244.1 GCA_014238985.1 Gammaproteobacteria bacterium | reverse complement strand
TTCTATATTTGAGCTTAATGTGGGCGTTACAACATCAGACATAGGTGATGCAATAACTTCTCAAGCAGCAGAATTAGGGCTCAATGCAAAGGATGTCACAGTCACTCTTCAAGCTGTCTTTAAACTGTCGGGGCTATCAGCTCTTACAGATGATTTAACCGATGGTGCACTCGAGATAATTGAGCAATATTCAAATTTAATGGATGTGGAGAGTGAAGACTTAACACGTGCAATTGAGCAAGTGGGAATTACGCTTGTAAATCAAATGACTGAAGAGACAAGTGATCTTGGTTTTGGTGTGCTGGTAGATAATGCGCTTGAAACCTCTGTCTCAGAAACTTTAACCAGTTTTAGTAGTGATGTAAACTCTTTTACAAATGCTGTCTCTTCTTTAAAGGATGTGATGACGGTTGAAGCAGCAGGCGATATTGTTGATGCCTTTAACTCATTGTTTCAAGCAGACACTGCATCTACTATTTCTAACGCATTAGATGGATTCTCAGAAGCAGCTCAATCAATAGAGGACATGATTGATGGAATGACACAAGCAGATATAATGATTGCTAATGAATCATTAACAACATTTACCTCAGTCATTTCTGAAAACGTTGAGTCTGTATCGTCTCTTATTTCAGTTATTCAAGATAGTGATCTAGATGTGTCAGGCATTATTGATGATCTTTCGTCAGTGGAGGAAAATTTAAAATCTTTTGTTACACGTATTAATGATCTTGCAGAGGCGTACCCATCTCTCGGTATTGAAAGTATTGAAATTAGTTTAGAGGGAACAGAAGCTGTGCTTCAAGAGGCTATTGACAATGCCACAGCTGCTTCAGCAGTTATTCAATCTCAAGCTGTAACCTATGGAATAAGCCCTGAAAATTTAGCCCTAGCAATTCAGGCAGCAGTAGAGGCGTCTGATAATTTGACATCGGAAACTGTTGTGGAATCGGCTGTAAGAGAGGCTATTTCTGGAGTTGCTGATACACTGAATATTGATTCAGATATGACATACTATGCTATTCAAAGTGTTTTAGAGGAGGTCTCAGTGGGAGCAGGGGATCTTTCATCAGAGGCGCAAACTTTACTGGA
>JAAZZZ010000243.1 GCA_014238985.1 Gammaproteobacteria bacterium | reverse complement strand
AAATTTCCCCGCGTTTGACTAAACAATAACAATCTTTGAGCTGAACACGATGGGCTCGAATTGCCTTCACTTCCCAGCCCTCAAGGACCAAGCCAGCCTCAATAGGGGTTTCCAAGGTATAATCATGGCGCGCTTTTCGGTTGGTAGCAATGTTGCGTTGTGTGCTGGTTTTGGCGTGTCCCATGCGTGATGATGCCCATGTTTAAATGTTTTATTCTAGCAGATTTCATAGATGAGTTGAACTGTGTGTGTTTAAATCAAGCGTGTTGAGGCATAATGCGTGGTAACTGTTTTTTATTTGAATTGCATGATATAATCGCCTTTTTAAGTTTGGTTTTATTGTAATGAGAGCAAAAATTAGATCATGGGTCGGGTATGTCGGCCTGTCGCACAAGCGTAGCGTTTTAGCAGTAGATGAGTTTTTTGAACTCAGATACTGGGGCGACCTTATGAAGTACATTATATCTGGAGTGATTGGCGGTGTGGCCTTCTACGTGATAGCCAGTGGTTATTTATTGATCCCTGGATCATTTTCTTTGTTAATAGCACATCCAGGCGCTGCCCTTTATGCATTGATATCCCATGCTTGGCTTTGGTGCGCTATTGGTTTCTGTATTGTTGCGCCTATAGGTCTCAGTTTTATAAGGGTAGGGGATTTTAATCCTTTAATCGAACAGAATGCTGCACTGTCCAAAGCGCACGAAAGCCAGGGGACTTTTGGTGTACTTCAAGATGACTATAATAATGGCGTGCCATTGACAACACTCAAGGCCCGAGGGTGTTCAATACTGACCTTAAGAGCATTGCATAAACGGCGCAAACCAGAAGAAAAAATCACTATCACAGACTTCTTCGAGGGAGGAATCTCCTGGAGGGAATTGATTGCTGGTGGCTACACGGAAATAGAGGTGTTGAAAGCAGGCGCTTCATTAGAAGCGCTGAAAAATTTGAAGCATTGGGGTTATTCTTTTGAAAAGCTTTTAGAAGCAGGTTTTTCGATCGCGGATTTGCATAGAGGCGGGTATACAGACGCTGATTGTTCGAATGTTATTGATGTTACGACCAGAGCATTCATCAGCAGAACATTTTTGGCCGTT
>JAAZZZ010000242.1 GCA_014238985.1 Gammaproteobacteria bacterium | reverse complement strand
TGTTTACCAGCAGGTGTGTCGTCCATTGCATTTACTATGCCACGACGACGATTTAAGTCACCCATAACGTCACCCATGTAATCCTCTGGAGTTATTACCTCAATATTCATCATGGGTTCTAGCAGTTGAGGATTGGCAAGCTTTACACCTTCTCTAACACACATTGATGCTGCAATTTTAAATGCCATTTCACTGGAATCAACATCGTGATAAGAACCATCATAAACGGTCACTTTTACATCAACTAATGGAAATCCAGCAATTACCCCGTTTTGCATTTGTTCTTGGATACCTTTATTAACAGCAGGAACATATTCTTTAGGAATTACTCCACCTTTGATTTCATCAACGAACTCGTAACCTGCACCTGGCTCTTGTGGCTCTATACGCAAATAAACATGTCCATACTGGCCACGACCACCTGACTGTTTGGCAAATTTATGTTCATGCTCAACAAAAGAGGTGATGGTTTCTCGATAAGCCACTTGAGGCTCTCCAACATCACAACCTACATCAAATTCACGCATCATTCGATCAACAATAATGTCTAAGTGAAGCTCACCCATGCCTGCAATAATTGTTTGACCAGACTCTTCGTCAGTAGAAACCATAAAAGAAGGGTCTTCATTTGCTAGCTTTCCTAAAGCAATACCCATCTTTTCTTGGTCAACTTTAGTTTTAGGCTCAACGGCAACAGCAATAACTGGTTCAGGAAATTCCATTCTCTCAAGAATAATTTTTTCTTTCATGTCACACAAGGTGTCACCTGTTGTGACATCTTTTAGGCCGATTGCTGCAGCAATATCTCCAGCTCGTACCTCTTTAATTTCTTCACGGTCATTTGAATGCATTTGCACAATACGACCAATTCGTTCTTTTTTGCCTTTAGAAGAGTTGAAAACAAAATCACCTGAATTTAGTACACCTGAGTAGACTCTAAAAAATGTCAAGTTACCAACAAATGGGTCAGTTGCAATTTTAAAAGCCAGCGCAGCGAAAGGTTCAGTGTCATTTGGATTTCTTGGCGCCAAAGTTTCATCGGCGTCATCTAAAATACCACTAATAGGATCTACATCTAGCGGCGATGGCATATACATGAC
>JAAZZZ010000241.1 GCA_014238985.1 Gammaproteobacteria bacterium | reverse complement strand
GCGGAGGACTCGATGCATATTTGTTCGTTCAGGGCGGCGGCAACTTCTTCATTCAGGGATAGTCGAAAACTCATCAGATTCTCCAGCGTTCAAAACTGTGTGGTGGATAGAAACGTACCATTCAATTGTTAGTGTAGCGGGTAATGCTGTTGAGGGCAGAGGAATCCTCCAGCTTTTAGAAAATTGAGCAATCGAAAATAGTGATACTGAGATTCATTCTCGACGGGTCAGATTACCCTGTTCCTAAAGCCATTGATGATGCGTATGTGAAGTGGTCGATGTCGATTGAAAATATTTTCTGGGTACAGTGACTCTTTTCGTGCTTTGACTTGTAGTGGGCTCGCAATGGGACCTGGGTATTGGTCGCAACGTGAAGTAATTTTATGTCCAGCACCTCTGCTCGTTTGGACGCCATAGCCTGATCTGACTAAATTTATGTGTGATTACACTTACGAATACTTTTCAAAATGATGCATAGCCTGATACCATTTTCCTTCAGATGCTTTGCCATGCCGGTGCATCCTGTGGAGTGCTGTGCGAACGGTCCAACAAACGCTGAAGCTAACTTTCACCGCTTTGAACGGATTTACAATTCGTGTTACCGACAATACTGCTCTCAGGCACAAGAGACTTTTTTCGAAGCCTTACCGTCCTCACACACCGCAAACTTCACCGTGTCGGGGTAGCGGGGTCGCTGCACCTTATCTATGGAGCTGC
The DNA here is from genome assembly GCA_014238985.1 of Gammaproteobacteria bacterium. Taxonomy (GTDB): domain Bacteria; phylum Pseudomonadota; class Gammaproteobacteria; order Comchoanobacterales; family Comchoanobacteraceae; genus UBA729. Next base: position 389 of record JAAZZZ010000241.1, on the reverse strand, counting down.
TCATTTTCAGTATTTCATCAATCTGTTTGCAGACGAGTCGCAAGATGTATTTACGGAAATGACGATATTTTTTAAGAAAACCTGCTGAATGATTTTTTGTAGAAGTGAGAATATGAGATCGATCATCCTGATGTTTCTATTTGCTGTCCTGTTGCAGAGCGACCTGGCTCAAGCAGCTCAATCACCACAGCCTGCAGAGTACGCATATCGCGTCGCAGTTTCAAAGCCAGTGCCGGGCCTGAATGCTCAGGATCATCCGCTTCCATTGCCAACAACAATGAGCCATATCAATTATGAAAAATTACTTTCTGATATTGATGAGATGAGATTCAAAAGAATTCAAATCCAAATGCAGTATGCTATGATGATGGCTCCTCCTGAAGACGGAG
>JAAZZZ010000240.1 GCA_014238985.1 Gammaproteobacteria bacterium | reverse complement strand
GAAATTAATCATCACCATTCCAGGGGTTGCTACTTGTGGACTTGATCAAACTCCACATTATGCTTATTACAAAACACCAAACGCTGCCATGATGAATGCTTTTACTTCCACGATTACCTCTTTAAAAGAGTTAGGAGCTGATATTCCAGACACTCTTGCTAATTTCTCACAGGCAAATAACATTATCAATTTAGATGGCGACGACACTCCTCCTTGCCCTGAAACTGATGAGTCAGAGGAGATTGAGTCGGGAATGGATCTTGTAGCCTCTGCTATGATCGCGTCAGGATGTCCTACTGAGTTTTGGACATCAAAGTATTCACTCTTAGGAGTCTTATCACTCATTCAAACAAAAGCCCAATCCAAAGATAGCGATGAAAAATGGATTTTCTCCTTGAGCTGGGGAACATATGGTTTATGTGACTACCTTGCCACAGATGTTAAACATGAAATTGGAATAGGTCAAACTTGTGACAGCATAACACTTGGCTGCCCATCAGGAACAACAGCTCCATGTAAACTAACAAATGAAGAGTACATCAAAGCATGTGAGACCATTCTTCAAGACCTTACTGAAAATCACAACTGCATCTTCTTTATCTCTTCAGGTGATACTGGGCCGGTGTCAAACGATAACTTCACAAAACTTCCATACTTTGTGGACTACCCAACAAGTTCAAAATATGTGATTTCTGTGGGAGGCGTTAACTACACAGCTCAAGCACCAAGCGATCAACAAACATCAAACCCAGCCGCCTACAACCTAGTCAATGGTCTCATAACCTCAGGCCTTGGTACTGTTCAGAATTTCATAAGCCAATTAATATGAAAAATAATTCTATTATCGTAGCATTTATTAGTCCGAAAAGTCAGACAAATGTAATTGAAAATAAGCTAACGCGTCAATTACTTTCAATTACATTAGTCTGACTTTTCGGACTACAATCTCCCACGTTCAGACTTTTCTCCCTCCAAATCTCCCGCAGTGAAAATAATATGCAAAATGCCATGTAAATGGACGTTATTTTCTTTGTTTATAAGTATTTTGAACGCTTAAATCACATAATTGTATCATATTTCGATACAGTAAGCCAATTTGTTTACAAATACGAGTA